>JAHDDF010000698.1 GCA_020629475.1 Saprospiraceae bacterium | reverse complement strand
TGAACGAGGCTTTTTCCAATGTGGGGAAAGCTGAGAAATGGATGAGGTTAATCAGATTTAGGGGATAGGAAGTACAGAGCGGAATTCTCTTTTTGGGAGTCTTTCGTCTTACATCTTATGTCTTATATCCCAATAAAATTAGAATGAACCATACTGTAGTAGAAAGATTTTGCAAATACGTCCAAGTGGACACGCAATCCGATCCTTTATCCAAAACATTCCCTTCCACGATGAAGCAGAAGGATTTAGGGAAAATTTTAGTGGAGGAATTACAAGCCATGGGCATCAAGGATGCGGCAATGGATGAGTGGGGCTACGTATATGCTACCATTCCTTCCAATACGGATAAGGATGTTCCCGTCATTTGCTTCTGTTCCCATATGGATACCGCGCCGGATTGTAGCGGAAAGGATGTAAAACCTTTAATCCACAAAAATTACGACGGTGTATCCGATATCGTTTTACCGGATGATAATTCCATCGTTATTAGCCCCAAGGATCATCCTTATTTGAAGGAGTTGCAAGGTAGTGATATCATCACCGCGAGCGGTACCACGCTCCTTGGTGCGGATGATAAGGCGGGCGTTGCGGAAATTATGGATGCGGCGTACCAAATCATAAATGATCCTTCCATCAAGCACGGGGATATTCGAATTTTATTTACACCGGATGAGGAAATCGGTCGTGGTGTGGATCATGTGGATATGGAGCGGCTTGGCGCCGATTTCGGTTATACGATGGATTCCGGTCCGTTGGGATATATCGAGGATGAGACTTTCTCCGCTGACGGTGTTACCATCACCATTCACGGTGTTTCCGTTCACCCCGGTTATGCCAAGGGGAAAATGGAGAATGCCATGAAAATCGCCGGGGAAATCCTAGCGGCATTGCCCAAGGATTATATGTGTCCTGAATCTACGGAAAACAAGGAGGGCTTCGTTCACCCGGTTCGTTTGAGCGGTGTGTTGGAAAAAGCGGAAATCACTTTCATCATCCGCGATTTTACGGATGAGCGTTTGGTGGATTTGGAAACCCGTTTGGAGCATATCGTCAAGCAGGTTATTGCCAATTATCCCAACTCTACCTATGAGTTTAAGGTAACGGAGCAATACCGCAATATGAAAAAGGTATTGGATCAACATCCGCAGGTAATGGAATATGCCAAGGAGGCGATCCGTAGGGTAGGGGTGCAGCCCGTTACCAAGCCCATCCGTGGTGGTACGGACGGTTCCCGTTTATCCTTCATGGGTATGCCTTGCCCCAATATTTTTACCGGTGAAATGGCTTTCCACTCCAAGCAGGAATACGTTGGTGTCCGCGATATGGAAAAAGCGGTGGAGGTAATTGTTGAGTTAGCGAAGGTTTGGGAGGAGATGGCGTAGTTTTTTCGCTTCGGTTGAATTCAGACCTGCGAGGTCTCCTAAGACCTCGCAGGTCTGAATTCAACCGGAAGATGTTTTAAAAAAGGAGAATAATCCATAAAAATAAATACAAGAATGAAG
>JAHDDF010000697.1 GCA_020629475.1 Saprospiraceae bacterium | reverse complement strand
AATTACCAAGGGGATTTGGACAAGAACGAAAACGGTTTCAGGGACCTTGCCCAAAGACGCCGTTTCTTGGGTATGAATACTTGGACCATTAATAAGGGGAATTTCAAGAATTCCATTTCCGTATATCATTTAAACCTAAAAGAGACCAACGGTCAAATTGGTTTCGACAAGGACGAGCATTACCTCGGCACGGAATTTTACGGGACGGGTACGGGCTTAAGCCATACGGGTTTCGCGACCCGTAATACCTTAAAATTGGTGGACAAGAAAGAGAATTACATCAAGGGGTCCCTTTTCCTTGACATGGACGGAAGGACTTCCGACATGACCAGATTCTATGGTACCCGTGAGCAATTGGGCA
This sequence comes from Saprospiraceae bacterium, assembly GCA_020629475.1. Lineage (GTDB taxonomy): Bacteria > Bacteroidota > Bacteroidia > Chitinophagales > Saprospiraceae > JAHDCE01. The sequence goes on along the minus strand of JAHDDF010000697.1, from coordinate 1,141 downwards.
GTGAATTTTTATTTAACGCAACGGGTGGTTATATCTTGGAAAGAGGTTTGGAGAAATGGGTTGCCGCCATTCGCTTCCAATCCGAGTACGTGAACGAAACATTTGCGGGTGAAACCTTTAGTGATATTAAAGAGGCTACCCCGCATCTTTATTTGGCGTATGAAACGCCTTACGGTAAGCATTTAAAATTTAATGTGGATACCCGTACGTATTACAATAAGGAAAGAGGTTTTGGCATCCATCCCTCCGCCCAAGTGACTTATAATCCGGGTGCCGGCGTTACCGTTTCCGCCTTTGGTGGTAGTGGGGAAAGGAGGGTTCGTCCTTTACAGGAATACGCTCCTTTTTTCTTTAGCGGAAGGAGCATTAACATCCAAGAAGGAACGGATATAGAAAATGCTTGGCAATACGGTATCAGTTTAAGATGGAAACAAGATAGAAGATGGAGAATCGGTGGATGGGATTTAATAAATACTTCTTATAATTTCTTATTCCGACAGAGTTATTATTCCAATGTTATTGATGCGGATTTTTCGGATGATGATGCCTTATTTATTTATAACAATGAAAATGGCGCGGTAAAAACATCCTTTTCCAACCGAATTACCTTAAATCCTTATCGCAATACGAATATCATGCTTATGCATCGGTACGATATTTTTCAAAACCGTTCGGATGAAGGAAACTCGGAGCGTTTATATTACCCAAGGCATAGCCTTATGGTTTCAGGTAGTTATTCCTTTGATAATTTTTTCTATTTCAATACGCAATACCAATTCGTAGGAAAAATGCGTACTTCATCCAAGGCATTCGCGGATGGGTATTCAGGCAAACTACATCGATGGGACGTTAATGTTTCCTTGCCTATAAATACGATTTTCAATTGGTACGGGAATCATATCCGTACTTTTAACGTGGTATTAGGCGTGGATAACGTATCCAATACCCGCCTTGAAAATGACGTTATTAATGCGGAAGAACCTTTTTCCCCTTACATGGATGGCGGCGTGGTGCCCGGATATCCTTTGGGCTTAAGGTTTTACGGTGGGGTGAAAATGACATTGGAGTAATTTCCGATCAAGCATTCCAAACCGCATGGAATTTGAAATTAATTTGATATGAAACCATATTCCTCTTGGTT
>JAHDDF010000696.1 GCA_020629475.1 Saprospiraceae bacterium | reverse complement strand
ACGATGGCTTAAATAAAGCGTATATGAACCATCCTCGTTTTGCTCGGCATTCCCTTTGTTCAAGGAGACGGGGTAATTGTCATAATCCATGGATTGCATCAAGTAATTCCACGTTTGGACACCCCAATAACAACAAGGAGGAGAAGTAAATCTAATCTTTAAATATTCGTTTTCTTCCAACTTGAATTTCCCGAAACAATAAATATTGTCCACCGTTCCCCAACCGCCTTGATCCGCTTCGAATTCGAAGGGGATGAGGAAGTCATTCTCCGGGAAATCAATGGGTAAGGGCGCTACCCAAGTACTTTGTTCAAAGAAAGTATTCATGATATCAATGCGCCTAGCTAATTCCTCATCACTCATGGGTGTAGGAATACCGGGTTCGCTGATGTTCTTTATTTCAAGGATACTTTCCTTACTGTTTGCCCGGTCGAAAAAGTATTCTCGTGTGAATAAATTAACGACGTCCTCATCTAATTTAAATTCATTTTTTCCTTGGGGATTAGGCGTTAATTTTATTTCAAAAGAACCATCCTCTTCGAATTCGATTCTGGTATGATTGATACTATTGGCTACCCGTTCCACAAACTCTCCGTTTGCCTCTCCACCGTATGTGCTAAACGATAAATAGCAACTATCAAAACGTTGTCCCTTAATAATATATTCTTGGTCGGATCTAAGTTGGGTAAAATAATAAACGGCATCAACATTATCCCCTAGGATTTTATGTTTTTTATCCGCCAATAAAACGAAGTTAGGATGTAGCGGATCATTAAATAAAAAGAATTCAATACTTGTTTTCATGATGTGAAACAAGTGTCGATAACCGTCTACATGCCCTTGGTGATCTAAATTATTATCCGGGTCCAAAAATGTGGCATCCGCTTTTTGTATGGTAGTAAGAAAACGACCTAGGGCGGCTTTACTTTTGAATTCCATTTTCTTTAAATTACAATTGTTCCAAAAATTGAATGTAGGATGCGTATTGGGAATTAATTCCTTCTTCCGTTAGCCCGAATTTCTCCAAGCTATAATTATGCGCACCGTGTTTGTCCTTGGGATTTTGAGCTAAGAAATGTTCCATCTTCTCCTTGGCGGTATCACTTAGTTCCCAACCGAATCTTTGATAAATTCGCTTAACGCATGCCATCTGATCGGAAACGAAATCCTCGAATTTTATATCCATGATTTGGTCTTCCTTATCCAATTTTTTACGCGCTTCCAAAAAGTAGTTGAAATAAGTACTCCATACCTCGGATTGTTCTTGCCCGGAACGGTTGGCGTTTTCCTTATCGCTATATAAACTCCTTACGGAACTCACCAAACTGGTAGCGGAAGCCACTACCTTTTTAGGGTGCCTGTGCGGCATAATGATTTTAGCGTCGGGGTATATTTCAAATATTTCTTCCAGGCGCATTAAATGTACCGGCGATTTTAAAAGCCAACGCTCCGATTGAACACCACCGGATTGCAAGAATTGCAAAAACTTCTTGTGGAATTTCATAG
>JAHDDF010000162.1 GCA_020629475.1 Saprospiraceae bacterium | reverse complement strand
GGTTTTTGGGATTCCATTGCCCGAATTCATCGCGATGGGAGAAGAAACGCTCTTTTGCACGCGCTTTTTCTTCGTCACGACGCGCACCACCAAGAGCGGCATCGAATTTTCCTTTTTCCAATTCCTCAAGAAGAACCCCGATTTGCAAGCCGTTACGACTGGCGTTATAACCTGTTTCCTCCCTTACTTTTCCTTGGTCGATAGCATCCTGAACGGAACCTACAATTAGTCTAGCGCCTAGTTTCTTTACCCATTCGTCCCGGAAGGTAATTGCCTCAGGGAAATTGTGACCGGTATCTACGTGCAAAAGAGGAAAAGGAAGCTTGGCAGGATAGAATGCCTTCATTGCTAAATATGACATTAGAATGGAATCCTTTCCTCCGGAAAACATTAGAACCGGATTCTCGAACTGGGCAGCTACTTCACGTAAGATGAAAATAGATTCCGCCTCAAGTTCGTCTAAATGGTTTAGTAGATAACTCATTACCCTAAGGTGTTTTATGATATCATTAAAGGGCGCAATGCTCCTTTACGAATTCGAAAATGATGTCCACTGCCTCATCAACAGTGGTTTCGTTAGTTTTTATTTCTATTGCGGGATTTTCAGGAGCCTCGTAAGGTGAATCAATTCCCGTAAATCCTTTGATCTCGCCTGCCCTTGCCTTTTTATACAAGCCTTTCACGTCCCTTTCTTCACATACCTCAACGGGAGCGTTTACATAGATTTCAATGAAATCATCACTGCCAACGATATCACGCGCGAATGCCCGTATATCCTTGGTTGGACTAATGAAGGAATTCAAGGTTATTATTCCTGAATTCATGTATAATTTTGCTACCTCGGCGATACGGCGTACGTTCTCGCGGCGGTCCTCCAAGGAGAAGGTCAGGTTTTGACCGATTCCGGTACGGATGTTATCACCGTCAAGTACTTGGGCGAAGAAGCCCTCATTGTACATTTTTCTTTCCAAGGCTTGCGCAATGGTACTTTTCCCGGAACCGGAAAGCCCCGTTAACCAAAGTACCTTACTCTTTTGCCCCAATCTTTTTTCACGATCTTCACGGGAAATGAGACGATCAAAGATGGGATGGATATTGTCGACTATTGCCATTCTAATAATGGTATTGTAACTAGGAGGCGGTTACGTTTCTTTTTACTACGTTTCGCCCGATTGATTCATAATGGAAATCCAACTCCTTCATCCTTTCGATGTCATACAAATTCCGACCATCGAATATGACAGGAGTTTTCAACAGCTCTTTCACCACCGTGAAGCTAGGCGTGCGGAAAAGACTCCATTCCGTAATGATTGCCAGTGCATCCGCTTCTATGCAAGCTTCGTATTGGTCAGAGGTGAATTGGATTTTATCGCCGTAGATTTTGCGGACGTTTTCCATTGCCTCCGGGTCGTACGCTTTAATTTTAGCGCCTGCGGCTAAAAGCCCGTCTATGATATACAAAGCGGGGGCTTCTCGGATATCATCCGTATTGGGTTTGAATGACAAGCCCCAAATCGCGATGGTTTTGCCGGCAATATCACCACCGAAATAGTCCTTAATCTTTTGAACCAGGATTCTTTTCTGGTTATCGTTGACGTTCATTACTGACTTCAGGATTTTAAAGTCATAACCCGTGATTTCAGCGGTTTTCGCCAATGCTTGTACGTCTTTGGGGAAGCAACTTCCACCGTATCCTACGCCCGGGAATAAGAATCTTTTACCGATGCGGGTATCCGTCCCGATTCCTTTACGTACCATATCCACATCCGCCCCAACCTTTTCACAAAGGTTAGCGATTTCATTCATGAAAGTAATTCTTGTTGCCAAGTAAGAATTAGCCGCATATTTGGTCATTTCAGCGGAACGTTCATCCATGAAGATGATTGGATTTCCTTGTCTTACAAAGGGCTCATACAAGCGGCGCATGGTTTTCATCGCCCTTTCGGATTCAGTGCCGATGACCACACGATCCGGTTTCAAGAAATCATCGACAGCTACTCCTTCCCTTAGGAATTCGGGGTTAGAAACAACGTCAAATAAATCCTCGTCCAAGTGTGCCGCTAATTCCGCGTGAACCTTTTCAGCGGTTCCTACGGGTACGGTACTTTTATCCACAATGATTTTGTAATCCTTGATGAGTAAGGAAAGTTGGCGTGCTACGCCTAAGATATAGGAAAGATCCGCCGAACCATCTTCACCCGGAGGCGTGGGCAATGCCAAGAAGATGATTTCCGCTCCTTGGATTGCCTCGTTAAGATCCGTGGTAAAATGAAGACGACCTTGTTCCGTATTTCTTTCGAAAAGAGGTTCAAGACCCGGTTCATAGATGGGAACCTCACCGTTTTTCATTCTGGTTACCTTATCGGTATCAATATCCACGCAGGTAACGTTGTTCCCGGTTTCCGCGAAACAAGTTCCCGTTACCAAACCTACATAACCCGTTCCGACTACGGCAATTTCCATAACTCTTGATTTTTTGCAAGGCTTCGCCGTAGATAAGTCGCGACCTATCCGTTCCTATTCGGTTTTGCCTTGTTATGCCGGAGGCGGAAAAATCCTTATGCCGGCAAAGAGGTTGCTTTAAGGACGTGGTCACTACTCATATCCATAAGCAGTGAATGCCCTAGCATTTCCAACCTCACCTTTAATCGTTTTTTGCTTCCCCGTTCCACCAAGGTACCTTCCAATCCTGTCAGGTTTCCGTAGATGACTACTACTTGGTCACCTTCTTCCAAGATGGTTTCTTCTACCTCGATGTTTTCCGCTTCCCCGACGATTCTTTTCATTAAATGAATCTCGTTATCGGGGATTGAGATGAGATTTTTAGAAAACCTCACGAAATCAACCACGTTTTCCGTATCCAGTACAGGAACATAGTCCTTTTTTAGGATGCGAACGAAGACGTAACAATTAATGAGAGGCAGATCCACCACCCTTGTTTTCCTTGTCCATCTTCGCGTTACGCGATTGAGCGGCAAATATACTTCAATCCCTTTCGATTGCAAGGCACGCAATACCAGCTTTTCCCTTTTATATCGGGTACGAACCGCGAACCACTTTGGGTTACTTTCCGTAAGATGGTTTTCGAATGCTTTCAACGCGATTAGGACGTTTTAATTTAAAAAAGGGAACGGGAATTTTCTTGAAACACCCTGTGACATCAATCAAAATAACCTTTGACCTATTATCGATTCCCGCTCCCGTTAGTTAATCGACCACAAGAGCAAAGGCTCCGGGTCGTATTCGCTAAAGTCCACTGCCTCCGCCTCCTTTGTGGAGTATATGAGATAGCGGATTTTCCTGTTGATCATGTTTTCCGACTTCTCAATTAACTTGAGAAGGTATTGCTTGTCAATGTCCCCGATAAAAATGAGGTCAATGATTTTGCTATCTAGTCCTTTGGAAATCTCACCTACCAAGAATACTTTTTCTACATGACCTAGTTTCTGGACCACATGTTCAACAATGCGATCCAAGCCAACGTATTTGAGTATAATTTTGTGGAGATCCTCAAAGAGGGGGTGGCTTGTATTTGCCTTGAAATATTTGCGGTTTCCTTCCTTAAAGGAATCCAACATTCCTGCTTTTTCAAACCGGTTTAGTTCAACGCGAATAGCATTGCTCGATTCCCCGAACTCGCCTTGGAGTCCTCGTAGATAGGAAGTTGTGTTGCTGTTCAAGAAAAACTTGAGCAACAATTTTACCCGGGTCTTCGATGATATTAGCGTCTCTATCATAATTGAGTAACAAAATTACTCGTTTTCTTTCAAATCTCAAGAGAAAATCGAAAAATTTATCTTGAGATAACACATGAACGAAATTGATTCGGTGGTCGTTGCCGAGCTTGGATTTTTATTTTTTGGCTCTCTGTTTTCCGAAAGATTTTGTTTGGCGGAAATATCTCTAAGGATTCTGGTTTTGCGAATTTTTCTTGATTTAAGTTGGTTTTTTATGCCCTGCCGCTTCGCGGCAGGGCATAAAAAAACTCCCGGATTAACTTTTTAACCCGAGAGTTGAATCAAAAAAACAGCAATAACCTGACAAGAAACAAAAAACAAGGAAAACTGAATAGCCAAATTTGAATGTGGAAATGGTTGCCGAAATTGCCAAAGGCATATTTTCGGGCAATACCATTTCTCCTATGCGGTTAAACCGCGAGGTTGATTTGGGGAACATTTTCCCGCCCGATTTTCAAGGCGGGAAAATGTTTGAACTTTATTTTTATCTCAAACCCGTAATTCTTCGGGTTACTTTCAAAATCCGCCTCACTTCAGAGAGTTCAATAATGAAAGGATCGTATTCTTCATGATTATCCGAAATAAGTCTCAAGTGTGTCCATTTTCCGTGCCTGTCAAAACATTTCTGCAAACGTTTAACCCAAACACAGGTATTTGAAACAATCGCATATACTTGATCTTCCTCAAAATCATTTTCACCTGCGATGGGAGAACAAATCACCATATCCCCGGCGTCAATGGTTGGCTTCATGCTTGCACCATTGATATAAAAAGCGACTAAATCGCCAGTCATTCCGGGAATTCGAAAGCGTTCGTTTTCTTCCCAAAGATCTACCCCGATAGTATCCGAGGCGAAAGCTTCGGTATTCGTAAAGAGGATATTCGGAGGAAAATCAATACCGAGCGCCATTCGCAAACGTTTTTCGGGATCCGGAAGTTTTGTGGAAGAAAAAGGCTCACCTATACCTTGAAACATGTACTGTTCACTAACACCAAAATATTGACATAATTTTTTTGCTTGTTCATAGGTAATTTTCCGTTCATTCTTAAGGTACAAATTAAGAATATGGCTTTTTGTCCCCAACTTTTCAGCAAAGGCGGACTTACTCTTTTGACGGTGATTCTTAACGATTTGTCCCCGTTCAATAAGCTGCTCAAAAACCAATTTAAACCTACGGTTGAGCTCCTGTCGATTGATGTTTGTTTGCATGTCGTATATCCTTCAAATGCAATTACAAGATACAACTTTTTAGCTTAAAAACAAACAAAATATAACTAAAAAGATTACAAAATTTGGTTGTTTTTCTTGGATAATTCAAAGGCTTTTTCATTGGTTTTCAACCAATGAAAAAGCCTTTGAATTAAGAGGATTACAGTTCGGAAATCCTTCTGATAACACGGTAAACCCTAGTAGCTTCATTTACGTCCACTACGAAGGGATCGTACTCCAATTTATTTTCGGAAATGAGTTTTAGTTGGCTAACTCTTCCCGCGTTATCCTTGAAGGTTTTCACGTATTTTATCCAAACGGTGCCATCGACGCTCACCACGCAAATCTCGTTATCCCTAATCCTTGCGGGATTCAAAATGGGTTCACAAATAACGATTTCCCCGGGATTCAAGAGTGGCTGCATGGAAACTCCTTCTACGCTTAATGCGACTAGGTTTTCACCACGAACTCCCGGAATGGTAAAGTATGACAATTCCTCTCTTGCCGGACCAACCGCATCCACACCGGAACCGGCGAGACCCGCAACGGAAGTATACGTAATATTCCCTGCGGCGCCGAGGGGAATGGAAACCTCGTTAACGGGTTTACCTCCCTCCTCCCCGGGCTGGACAAACATAGGTTTTCGTCCGTGCAGCATAAACGCACGGTTTACGTTATAGTGTTCACAAAGGGGCTCAATGTGTTTATAATCAATTACACGCTTCATATCCGGGGTAAGGAATGCGCGAATAATATGGCCATATGCCCTTTTTCCTAGGATTTTCTCAGCGAAATCACCCATGCCTTTGCCTCCACGGTCATTCTTAACCACTCTGCCTAGGCGTTCAAGTTCATTAAAAACTTGAATGAAACGCTCGTTCAATGCTATCCTGTCATCACCAATCATAAGTAACAGGTTTTTGTTTTAAAAACTTAATTCAAAACAAATATTAGATAAAAAAACAAGAATGGCAAGACTTTTTGTTGTTTTTTAAACAAAAAAATGATTAATCAACAAAATTTGAAGCATTTGTTTTAAAAACACTACTGGTCAGCAAGGAAAACATAGAGTTCTTCTAGGGATTCTTCGGGTGCTTCCTCCATCGGAAGGTGCCCTACACCTTCAAAAATGACTAGGGAAGCGATGGGAATGGATTTTAAAAACTTGTGGGCGTATTCAACAGGAATCCAAACATCGGTTTCTCCCCACAATAATAATGTAGGCACGGAAATATTCACGAGGTGGCGGCTATTATCTATATACGGCACCTTATTCACCATCATAAAAAAGGCTTCGGGGTTCTTTCCGTAGGAAAACAAATCGTAGTATCGATCCACTAACTCGGAGGTAACCAAAGTCGGTTCACCGTATACTTGTTTTACGAAACCCTCCAAAACATTTTTCCTAATTACGAAACGTGCCACCTTATCCACGAAAGGTGTACGTGCCATTCTAAACGGTAAGGGAATACTATCCGGTTCGAGGAAGCCTGCCGCATCCAACAAAATCAATTTATTGATTTTGTTGGGGTGCTTAAGGGTATACTCCCAAGAAATCCACCCCCCCAAAGAGGAACCCGCTAACACAAAATGATCAACGCCCAAAATTAAGCATAACTTATCCAGCACCCTGGTATGGGAAGCTATGGAGTAATTATGTCTAGGGTGCGGTCCGGTCAATCCAAAACCGGGTAAATCGTAACGGATTACACGATACTCCTTCTTAAGTTCATCCGTCCAGGCATCAAAAGTATGGAGAGAGGAAAACGCACCATGAAGGAGAACGATAACCGGTCCGGTTCCTTCATCCCGATAGTGAATCAACATTCCTTCCACTACCACAAAGCGGGAGGCATCATTGGTATACTTGGTTAAAACTTCATTCATGGGCGCATGCAAAATACGAAGCCCGCCCTATACCTTAAAATCCAAGAGGAACTTTTGAACATCCTCCTTGAAAGCTTCCCCGTCATCCCCTAAAAATTCTACCTCAGCCGGTAAAACGAAAACAGGCAAACCCGATTTTAGAAGGAAGTCCTTGTGTAAACCTAGCCTAGCCGCATCTTTTTCAGTTGTGATAATAATCTTATTATCCAGTTGCCATTCCTTGAAAATACGCTCTATCCTGGCAAGATCGAACTTCGTAAAGAGGTGATGATCCGCGAACTCCAAACGACGGACCGTCCCTGAAACCCTTTCCAGATATTCCGCCAAATAATCCGCGTTTGCCAAAGCACAAACCAAGAGCACATTTTTTTCCTTACTCAGATTTACTCGTTCCGCGCCAAACAGACGATACGGCGGTTCATGAACATATTTTGAAAAATAGAGTCTTTGATGCGGGAATGGATTTAATTCGTCCTTCCATGCTTTCCTCTCTTCTTGACTTAGATTCTCCGGGCATTTGGTCAGGATTAATACATCCGCTCTTTCGTAGGCAGAGCGCCATTCCCTTAATCTGCCGGAAGGCAATAGAAAATCGCGGGTAAAGGGAGAAGCATAGGGTGTCAACAATATGTTCAAGCCCGGTTTTACGGAGCGATGTTGGAATGCATCATCCAGAAGCAGTGCTTGTACCTCCGGATGCTCCGAAACCAACCTAGGAATAGCAAACATCCTTGATTCCGCAACCGTAACCTTTATATCCGGAAATTTTTTGAGGAATTGCAGGGGTTCATCCCCGATAGTTTCAACGGTATCCCCGAATCCGGCAGAGCGATAGCCTTTGGTCTTACGTTTGTAGCCCCTACTCATGGTAGCCACGTTTATGTAGTCCTTGAGCATTCTTACAAGATATTCCACGTGCGGCGTTTTTCCCGCTCCTCCTACGGAAAGATTCCCGACCGAAATGACAGGCAAATCGAACTCCACCCCTCTTAGAATTCCTGAAGAATAAAAGAAATTCCTGATGGAAACCCCTAAGCCATAAAGGAGGGCGAAGGGAGCGGTCAATATTCTGATAAAGATGTTTCTCATCTATATTTTCAAGTAGATTATGTCCTAATTATCAATAGGTTCATATATAATAAAAGTTGGCATATTTTTCGGTGTTATCCTTTTCACGAACGTTTCCTTAGTATTGGATGTCGGCTTTTGTCAAGATGTTGCATTAAGCTTAGCTCCGGAGATACAAAAATGAGGCTTTAGGACGTTCGTTAGTATATTTGTGATTAAATAATTATGCCTTTATAGGCAAAGAAACGACAGGTGTCTTCCAAACGTTCAATGTTAGAAGACCTTCTTCCGGTTCTATTTCGGCTCAGGGGTACATTCCCCATGATTCACTGAATCAAACTAAGATGAAAAAAATATTGTTATTCGCCCTTTTTGGCTCCTTCTTTTTCCTTAGCGATTTACAAGCGCAACGTGGATGGGAGGTAGGTGGCTTTGCGGGTATTGCTTATTACTTCGGTGATTTAAACACTCGTTATGACATGACTCACCCCGGTCCTTCCGCGGGTGTGATTGCCCGTTATAATTTTAACAAGCGATTATGCGTTCGTGCGGGCTTTAATTATCTCAACGTAGGTGCGGATGATGCAAATAGCAAAAACTCGTTTGAGCAACGCAGGAATTTGAGCTTTAACTCCCACATTTTTGAAGGTATTGCTCAATTCGAGTTTAATTTCCTTCCATATGAGCACGGTAGTCGTGATGAATTTTTCACTCCTTACATCTTTGGTGGATTTAGTGTTTTCAAGTTTAACCCTCGCGCAAAATTGAATGACGAATGGGTTGAACTCCAACCACTTGGTACGGAAGGGCAATTCCAAGGTGACGAATATTTCACGGTTAAGCCGGGGCTTGTTTACGGTTTGGGAATGAAATGGGATATCACGGCAGATTGGAGTTTGAATTTCGAGGTAAGTTCCCGTTACTTATTTACGGATTATCTCGATGATGTAAGTACGGTTTACCCCGACATGGATGACTTGGAGGCATTACACGGTCCTCTTGCCGTTATCATGTCTGATCGTTCCATTCCTGATGCTGAGGGAATCCAAATCGGACAGGAAGGTCGTCAGCGTGGAAATAGTGCTAATAATGACTTTTACGCTTATATCGGATTGGGTGTGGTTTACTACTTCGGTAGTGTGCGTTGTCCGGTGAATTTCTAGGAATTGTTTTTCCGATTCTTGAAAACCGCATCAGCCCTTGGCTGATGCGGTTTTTTTAGTACCGTAGGGTTTCACCCTTTGCTTGGAAAGAGACGATAGATTCCGACCTTTTTCAGGATGATGATTTAATCCAATTCTTTTGGAGCAGTTCCATGTTAGGAAATAGATAAATTCCGTCTATTTGAATTATTATTTCCCCTCTTTAAGCACGAATATTTCTAGGGTTTCCCTCACTGTAAGTAGGTATGTTAGGAGCGTATAACCTAAGTTCCTTTGAGTTTAAAGCATCAATTAGGGTTTTAATAAACACTTCTAC
>JAHDDF010000695.1 GCA_020629475.1 Saprospiraceae bacterium | reverse complement strand
TTCCAACCATGCCGACCTGATTTCCGATTGGTTTCCCGCTGAAGGAGGAAAAACCTTCAGACCCGCCGTAAGGAGAACGGAAGGGACGGGAAGGATCTATTTGCGGTACTCCACCCGCCTAATCGTAAGACTTACGGAATTATGAGTTTAGGACAAATTCAAGGACCGGTAAAGATTACCGCATACGGCGGCGGCAAAAAAAGTAATTGTTGCGTGGATTATTCAACCGTTGAAAAAGACACCGGAATCCTTTGGATTGACGGAAAAACCGTTTACCGGAAGGTCATCCCCGTTTCCGCTTTACCCGCCACGCCGGGAACGCACGGCGTAAATGCCGGCATAGGCGCGAACGTGGTGGAAACCGTGGTGAAACTCCAACCGGTACTCACCAACGGCGGCTTACATTTCCAACAATTCAACCAGTACCCCGCCAACAAGGGCTTTTCCCAGGTGATGTATATCCCTTCCCTCGATACGGTCAATATCTCCCATTTCGCGGATGTTGCCGGGTATACCGGGCACGTCATTATCGAATACACCAAATCCTAGACCTTGAACTTTGATTTTTTCATTTACGGCGCGGGGATAGTGTACCTCTATTTCATGAGCGAATTCCCCATCATCCCGGAGACGTGGGAAGGGGTGGCGAAGTTTGCCGCCATGACCTTAATCTTTCTCCTTACCAGGTACTTGACCAAGGTAGTGGAAACGGGAAGTTGGAGGGTAGCCAAAAAGCAAAAGCCCGAAACCGGGATTCAAGAACCACAAAACGAGAACGGCGATGTTACAAGCGAATGATATCAGGGTCATCGTAATAGGGGCTTCCTATTGCGCGCCCTGCAAGGTATTAAGGGACAACCTGGGCGGGATAGAACAAGACAACCTCCCCGTGGTCATTACCCAATACAACGAAGGGAATACCCCGGAGGAATTACAAATGCTCGCTTCCCAATTGGGGCTTTCCGCTTCGGAATTCGGGATAACGCTGCCGGTGGCGGTGATTATGCTGCGGGGTCAGGTGGAACGGATCATAAACCCGGCAAGCGAACTGAAGGTAAGGGCGGCATTGGTGGATATCACGGCTAGGGAAAACGGAACCCTACCCACCAACTCCACGGGGGAACAAGCGCAACTCCAGGACCAAAACTTCCTTATACCGGACACGGAATTCGGGATAACCTCCACGGCTGCGGATTACCCGCTCCTGCGGTGGGGCATACCCATACACAAGAAAAACCTCATTCTAGGGGGCATCCTTTTACTGGTGGCATCCCTACTCATTTTCGCATTCAAAAAAGGACTGATAAAATGACCAAGAACCAAGTATTAACGGATATGAAAAGGAAGGGGCTTTCCCTTATCCCTAACGACGAATTAAACGGTAAGACGGTGGAAATCCGTTTCCCCGGCAAAAAGCCCGTAACCGGCACCGTAGGCGCGGCATTTGAGGGTCTTGAACCCTTGGAAGCGTTCGAGGACGGACGGAAACTGATCCACTATATCCAAATCATCAAGG
>JAHDDF010000161.1 GCA_020629475.1 Saprospiraceae bacterium | reverse complement strand
ATCTCTTTCCAAACGAAGGTCAAAGTCCGCGCCTAACTTCAAGGAGTCCGCTATGTTTTCATCTAGGGTTTCTTTTAGGGAAACAATTTTTATATCACGAACTTTTCCTCGGAAAACCGCATCGGATTTGTGAAAATCAAAGGACACGGTTAAAATATATGAGCATCGACAAAAATCCTCCGGAGTGGAAAAGGGGAGGGAAAAGAAGAACAAGAAAAAATAGATGAGTTTCATGGCGGGTTGTTTTACGTTTATTATATCGTTTAAGACGGCTCCGGTCAGAAGACTGAAGCAATCCGTTTTTCAAAATAAGGTCGGAACCGACCGGCACGCGCAAAACGAAGGGTGAAGCCCTTCGGGCACCAACAAAAAAGGGATCCCGCCAAGCGGAACCCCTCCAATATCGTAAAAGAATCAAGACTCAAAAAGTCTTACATCTTTAATATTCGATCTTACGTCTTTTGGCTTATGCCAAAGACATACCGTTAAATACCTCCATCACCTTGTTTACGTGATCAGCGGAAGTATTCAAAAGTTTCATTTCGTCATCGTTCAACTGAAGCTCGATGATTTCCTCGATACCGTTCTTGCCCAATTTAACGGGAACACCCAAGAACATATCGTTCAAGCCGTACTGGCCGGAAAGGTGCGCGCATACCGGGAAGATACGGTTCTCGTCACGAACGATGGTTTCAACCATTTGTGCCGCTGCTGCTCCGGGAGCATACCATGCGGAAGTACCCATCAATTTTACCAATTCACCACCACCTTTCTTGGTGCGCTCAACGATAGCGTCCAAAGTCTCGGTGTCAATCATCTCGGTTACCGGAATACCGGAAACGGTGGTGTAGCGGGGTAGGGGAACCATGGTGTCACCATGACCGCCCATCAATACCGCTTGGATATCCTTAGGGGAGACGTTCAATGCGGACGCCAAGAACGCACGGTAACGCGCCGTATCAAGGATTCCCGCCATACCGAATACGCGGGAGCTGTCAAGACCGGAAGCCTTGAATGCCGCGAATGTCATTACATCCAAAGGATTGGAAACAACGATAATGATCGGGTTAGGGGTGTACTTAAGGATGGATTCGGTAACGGAAGTAACAATTTTCGCGTTGGTGGAAATCAAATCGTCACGGCTCATGCCCGGCTTACGTGGGATACCCGCGGTAATGACCACGATATCGGAACCCGCCGTCTCGGCATAATCATCAGTACCGGTTACCTTGGTGCTGTAGTAGTCAACGGGTGCTTGCTGCCAGGTATCCAGCGCTTTTCCCCTAGCGAAATCGCCCTTGATGTCAAGAAGTACAACCTCTTTTACTACATCCTTGTGTGCCAAAACGTTAGCGCAAGTTGCTCCTACGTTTCCTGCACCTACTACGGTTACTTTACTCATTATTATTCGGATTTGAGAATGTGAATTTTGTAATAACGGGTGCAAAGGTAGGCTTTTTTCATGATGAAAAACAAGACCTTATATATTTAGAATCGTTAAGGACGTATATCTGCGCTTTTTCAAGCAAAAAAATATGATTTTTGTGGTAGTAATACCGAAAAAAATCTATCTTTGCCCTCCGATTAGGAAAACAGATATAAAATCGTAGCAGCGATGAAAAAGGATTTACATCCCGAGAATTATAGAATGGTCGCTTTCAAGGACGTATCCAACGATGAGACTTTCATCACCCGTTCTTGCGCACCATCCAAGGAAACCATCGAGTTGGACGGTCAGGAGTACCCACTAATCAAGGTGGAGATTTCTTCTACTTCCCACCCGTTCTTTACCGGAAAGATGAAGTTCGTTGATACGGCGGGTCGTATCGATAAGTTTAATAAGAAATTCGCCAAGTTCGGTAAATTTACTTCCAAGAAGGAGGAGGAAGAGGAGTAACCATTCCTTATTTTTTAGACTTTTCCTAGAAAATACTCCTTGTTAAAAGTCCCTTGACGTCTATACGCCAAGGGACTTTTGCTATTTTTGCGAAAGACCGGCTAATGTCGCCGGCATGGTCTAATGTTATGTCCGGGAAAAAGTGTTTTAACCAATTATCCAAAACAAGTAATGATTATGCTAAAGGATGATTTGTTTGGTCAAGAAACCAAAGCCCGGCATCTGCCGCAACAACCAAAACCAAACATGAAACCGAATATCATTTTATTTGATGACGATAAGCGGGATCTACTTCTTCCGCTTACCTTCACCCGCCCGGTTTGTGAAATCCGTATAGGAATCCTCACCGTTCGTGAAAAATGGGAAAAACGCTTTCAAGCTCGCGCGTCTTATATTACCCAAGATTACTTAGCCGAAAAATATCCCTTGGTCGTAGGGGAGGACAATATCGTTATCAACGGTTCCGCTTGTCCTTCGGATCACTTGTTCCGCTTGGTTTCCGAGTTGGATATGAATGAGGCATTATTGAAAGATGATGATCTTATCGCGGCTAGGTTGGATGAAGCGCAATTCAATCGTTTGATGGCGGATGAGGAAGTCGAAAGCTTGAGTGGTTTCGATTTATTGGATACGCCATTTATCCGTGTCAAGAATGTCCACGATATATTTAGCCTAAACGGTGCCGCTATCGAGGAGGATTTCGCCTTACTTACCCGTAATCGTAAATCCCAAGCCATTAGCCATACCAATACGGTTATCGGAAGGGACCGTATTTTCTTGGAGGAAGGCGCTAAGGTGGAATGCTCCATCTTGAACGCCACTTCGGGACCAATTTATATCGGCAGTAATGCCGAAATTATGGAGGGCTGTATCATCCGTGGCGGTTTAGGGATGAACGAGAACTCCGTTTTGAAAATGGGGGCAAAAATATATGGTCCCACCACGCTAGGTCCTTATTGTAAGGTAGGCGGAGAGGTAAATAATTCCGTATTAACCGGTTATTCCAATAAGGGGCACGAGGGCTTCTTAGGAAACTCCGTACTAGGGGAGTGGTGCAATATCGGTGCGGATACCAATAGTTCGAATCTCAAGAATAATTACGCCGAGGTAAAACTCTGGAATTACCGTGATAGTAAATTCCGTAGGACCGGTCTACAATTCTGTGGACTCGTTATGGGTGATCATTCCAAATGCGGAATTAATACCATGTTCAATACCGGAACGGTTGTGGGTGTTTCCACCAATATTTTTGGGGCAGGATATCCAAGAAATTTTGTTCCCTCATTCTCATGGGGCGGTACAGCAGGATATTCTACCTACCAGTTGCCCAAAGTCTTCGAAACCGCCGAGCGTGTCATGGCTAGGCGTAACATGGAACTTACGGATACGGACAAGAAGATATTGGAGCGTATTAAGGAGGACACGGCAGGCTATCGTCCTTGGGATAAGAAAGATGCCTAACCTTGGAGAAACCTCACATTCCGGTTTGGAAGCGATGGTTGAGCCATGTCATGGATGTCCGTTTGGAGTCCTTGGGCAGTGATGAAAATGAAATTCTTCATGTCCTACTATCCAAGGGGCGTTTTCAACTCGTGACGGAGAACGCGGTTTATTCTTTCGAGGATTTATACGTCAATTTTACCCACGCTTTTTCTGAATTACAAGTAGCGGGCAGGAAACCGGAAAGGGTTCTTACCCTTGGTTTGGGTTTGGGCTCTATCCCTTATATCCTTGAAAAAAAAGAGGGTCTAATAGCGGAACATACCGCCGTTGAAATAGATGAAGCGGTAATTCATCTCGCCCATAAGTATACCTTGTCCGGTTTGGAATCCCAAGTACAAACCATTTGCGCGGATGCGGAGGCTTTTTCCTACATGACCGAGGAAACTTTTGATTTGGTTTGCATGGATATTTTCAAGGACGTCATCGTACCCGAAAATTTTGAATCCCTTGAATTTTTAAAAGCATTACAATCCTTGGTCGCTCCCGGCGGCTTGCTTCTTTTTAATCGATTATATCATACTTCAGAAGACAGAAAGGTTACGGATGCCTTTGTCCAAGGAAATTGGGCTACGGTTTTTCCCGATGGAAAATCCCTAGAGCATAAGGGGAATTTGATGTTATTTTGGGAGTATTCGTAGGACGACTACAGTCGTCCTACGAATAAAAAAGCCGGAAGACGCTTTCGCCCTCCGACTTAACCAAAAACCATTACAAAATCATAATCATTAAGTTCCATAAGGGGCAAGTTGCCCGATAATAAGACCCTTTGCCAAAGACCTTATGAAACGCTTTATTCTTGAGTTTCTCATTTCTTGCAATTTTATCTAACAATTCCCACCGGCATCCTCGGGTCATAAGTCCCGGAAATGGTAGGTGTTTGCGCGTTTAGGGTGTACTTGGTCACCTCACGGTGAACGAAACCGAAAATCTCGGTAACCGTGATAACCTTATCCCCGTCCGTATCGGCTCTTCCTTGAAGACCTTTCATCAAGAAATGGCTGAAAACCCCTTGGCGTAATCCGTGATCCTCCAAGGAGGTTTCCTCGCTTTTGGAGGAAAGGATAAGTGCCGTTCCGCCGCGTGTATCATCAAAGGCATCATAAAATCTTCCGATTGCCTGGTTGATTTCAGAAGCGTCACGCATAGCTAGCATGGAACCGGAGTGGCAAGCATCCGCGAAAACCATCTTATGCTTTGCCTTGGATTGACGAAGGACCTTGGTTACCTCCGTGTGCTCAAGCAGATTCTTCATGCCGTCATAATCATAAGGAACAAAAGAACCTTTAAGACCGTGTCCGGAGAAGTAAAGCATTACCACGTCGTTCTCGTCAGCTTTCAGGAATACCTGCTTCATGGTGCGGATAATACGGGAGCGGGTAGCATCCTCGTCGATAAGTACACGTAGCTGCTCATCCGGTAAAGCACCACCCTCAGGGCTTTTCAAGAAAGCGTACATTTTGTAGGCGTCGTCATCCGTGTATTTTAGGGATGGCATATGGTTGTAGCGCCCAACACCCACAAGGACCGCCCATACCTTTACCTTGGAATTATTGTCCACTACCACGGGCTCGTCAATGATGCCTTCATCGGAATCCAGTTTACGGCTTGGTTTGCCGTAGACCCATTCAGCGGAAAGTCTTCTACCGTCATGGTAAACCATAATACCTTTTCCGTGAGGAGCGTGCTTTTGCCAGCCGCCGGTATATTTATCACCGTTTTTGTAATAAATGGTACCGAATCCTCTAGGCTCACCCGCATGGTGTTCCCCGATGTACTTGGAACCGTCACCGTACATGAAGATGCCTTCTTGACCGTTGGAACAATAGTGACGGTTGCAATCCTTCAATGGCGCCTCGTCGCTCTCTTGGGAAACCGTAGTGGCTTGGGAAGGTCTCGAAGGGGAAGTATTCGTGTTGTTTCCTGAATTGGAGGTAACGGTACCTGAAGCACCTACGGTTGCCGTCATTCTCCCGGCTACCCATCTTCCTTCAGTACTTTTACCACGGTTGTCAACGTAAGTCCCTTTGCCGTTTTTCTTGTCCAATGACCATTCCCCCTTGTAGCGTGAGCCATCTGAATAGGTCATGGTTCCTTGACCACTGCGTTTATCCTGCTTGAAATATCCTTCGTAAGTGTCCCCCGTGTGGTACTCGTACTTTCCGTAACCGTCCTTGCGGTCATTTTGGAATGCCCCATTGTACTTGTCGCCGTTCACGAAATCCATGACGCCTTTTCCGTGCATACGGTTCTTTTGGAAATCCCCTACATAGGTGTCACCGGAACGAAAGACCAACTTTCCTTTTCCTTGACGGAAATTGCTTCTCCAATCTCCCTCATAAACGGAACCGTTGGAAAACTTAAGCTTTCCTTTTCCGTGGATTTGACCATTCTTGAATTGACCGGAATAAACCGCCCCGCTTTTGAATATCTTTTTGCCGTAACCATATCGGCAATCCCCCTGCACGCACCTTTGTGCGTTCGCTGCGATGGTGCCTACCAAGCACACCATCAAAACCATGACCCATCTCTTCATAACCTGAGCTTATTAAAACGTGTGAAAAGTGTACGGGTACGGTTCTATACGCGGTAGTTTAAATGATTGGAATTAGAAATTGAATTATCCTGTATTGTATCCTGAAAGATGTTGATTAAACTGAATTTCGTCGAATTTTATTTTGCGTTCGTCGGTAGAAATGAAATTAAAGAAACGTTAATGAATTTTTTTTCACTGATAATCAAAGCGCTTTGGAAGTAAAGATATTTTTCCCTTGGGCTTTATATTGGAACAAAGCGGGAATCCTAGTACCAAAATCCAGTTTCAAATATAGGGTTGATTCCCTTCCGCCTTTGCTTTCCGGGGTCAATCCTAAAGGCGTTTTATCACTTACGTGAAGGCCGAAACCAAATCCCCAGTAAAAATTACCGCGCCTTGAAGGATTATATTTTTCGCGGTAAACCATGGTTCCGAGAGAATGGCGTACCACTTCCGATTTATCGAGTTCGGGATGATGAAAGTTAGGCTCATTACAAGGTTCGCCGTATTCAATCCAACCCCATCGGTAACTGTATTGGAACATCAGGTTCCAGTAAGCGTTTTTACCGATTGATTTTTCGGGTAAAATGCTTTTACCGAATAAAAAACCATAACCTTGGGTCCCTATAGCATCCCTGATGTAGGGGATATAACAAAAAGTCCTAGGAGGCGCCTCATGATCCCCGCTGAGGTATGAAGGGAATGTAAAGGCGACAAAAATATTAGGATCTCCTGCTTTATAGGTTTGCAGATAAACTTGTCCGGATTTTAGGGTGGATAAGCCCAGTCTAATCCCGTATTCCGCTTTTTTCTCTATTTCGGATACGGGTTTTACCGCATCGGGAAATTGAGCCAAAGCGATTCCCGGAAGAAGGAGTAGGATGAAAATGAATGGTTTTTCCCGCATGGCTTATGGCTTGAAAATAGAGGGTTTGATTTTTCCTTTGGATTTGTTGAGGTATAATACGGCGAGTCGCATCCCCATATCCAATCTAATAAAGAAGGATACGGCTGTTTCGTTGGCATTAGTAGAAGTCGGGTAGGCGTAGGGACCTACGGCGGTTACCCGCCGGAAATCCATATGGAGACCGCCACCTATACCCCAATAAAAGGAGCCATTACCTTTAGGGTTTTTCTGATCTTGGAAAAGCATAAATCCTAAGGAGTTTCTTTTTAATTCGAATCTTTTAAAATCCGAGTAATTTGATCCTGAATGACATCCTTCATCAAACTCTACGGTACCCCATTTGAAGTTGTATAGGAAATGGAAGTTTAAATATTTCTTGGATTGAAAACTATTCTTTTGTAATTGGCTTTTTCCGATTAAAATCCCGAAACCTTCCGACATGTGGAAATTCCTCGTTGCTTTTACGTAGCAGAGTAATCCGTTTCCCGGTTTTGTCCTATCAAAATAGGTAGAGGTAAGCATAAGGGTAATGTTGGGGTTCCCGTCCTTGTAAGTTTGTAAGTATACATTGAAAGCATTTATATAACTAATGCCTAGCCTAGTACCGATTTCAATTTTGGTTTCGGATCCGGGTTCTGTTCGTAAATGTTCCGGGATTTGCCCAAAGGAAATCCGTGAAAGAAAAACCAAGAAAAATAGAGGAAGGAGTTTGTTTTTCATAGTAGCCGGAGTTTATGAACGGAAAACGTTTTGAAAACAATCCTTGCTGCCTTTTACTTGGTTGTACCTTTCTTTATGAATTTCGTTACACCATAAACGGAACCCATGAAACGAATCCAACCCATTCTGATTTTCCTTTTGTGTTTATTGATATTCTCTTCTTGTCAAGAAAAAGAAGAAGAGGTGAAGGAAGGTGCATTTCATTATAAGGAATGGGACGCAAGGAAATATGAAAGTCTTGCCCTTGCTATGAAATATCCAAAGTTGGTAGAGATATTGTATTTTCAAGAGAAATGGTTAACCGATATTCCTCAAAGCGTTTTTGGTTTTTCTAATTTGAGGATATTAAAAATGGGCGGAAATCAAATCCTGGAAATACCGGATGGGATTTCTCAATTAACGAGCTTGGAGGAAATAGATGTTGAAAGGAATGCTTTGAAGGAAGTATCCTCGAAGCTTTTTGAATTGCCCAATTTAAGAAAAATTGATCTTTCCGGTAATAATATTAAAATACTGGATCGTCCTGATAAATTGAATGAAAAAATAAAAGAACTCTATTTAAGCGGGAATGAGTTAGAAGAGATTCCCGCATTTGTTTTTGAATTGTTAGAATTGAAGACTTTATATGTGGATATCCCGAAAAGTGGGGAAATTCCCCTTGAGATATGTGATTTGATAAATTTGGAAACATTATATTTTAGTAACTCTTCCGATGTAATAATACCGGATTGTATTTGTGAATTAAAAGAATTGAAATCCTTGACGGTTTTTGGATATAATCCAAAAAGATTAGAAAAATTTTCGGAAAGGATTGAAGAAATTAAAGATTGTATTTCCGGAGTTTTAATAAATTAAAATGAAGAATAAACCAATATTTATTTTTACTTTCTTATGTCTTTTTATAAGCGCATGCAATATTGAGGAAGAGCCTGTTCCGATAGATGAGGGAGCTTTTTTCTACAAGGAATGGGATGCAAGATATTATAATAGTTTAGCATTGGCGCAGAAGTATCCGGATTTAGTGGATACCTTGTTTCTCATGGGGAAAGGTTTGTCTGAAATACCGGAAGTAGTTTTTACTTTTAAGAATTTAAGCTTCTTAAACCTTGGAGATAATTACATTCAAGAAATTCCGGATGATATTGTAAAGCTAAAAAAAATGCATCGCCTTGTTTTGGGTGATAATTTAATAAAGGAAATCAATCCTAAGTTATTTGTATTGCCGAATTTAAAAGAGTTGAATATTAGAAATAATGGAATAAAGAAGTTAGAGACCCCTAAGGGGCGATTATCGCATTTAGAGTCGTTTGATGTTTCAGATAATCCAATTAAGGAATTGCCTCCTTGGATATTTGATTCCAAAGAATTAAGGAAATTATACTTTAGTAATACGGATGTGTCCTCTATTCCTGAATCTATTTGTGAACAGGATGGTCTGGAAACCATAGTTGGATGTAATTCGAAGGTGTTTTCTTTACCGGAATGCCTGTATAAAATGAAGCATTTGGAAACTGTCGTTTTCGCAAGGTGCCATTATCAAAGAAAATTCTCCAAGGATAATCATCAAAAATTATCAATAATGATTGATAAAATAGATTCAGTTTTTAATGAATACGAAGATTAGACCAAGACCGTGCTATGTAATTATACTGACCATATTTAGAAGAATCATGACCTGGAATCTTGAGATGTTTGATTTTAGGTAATTTATAGCCTAAGAGGTAAAACGAAATCTAACATCTAGCGTCTAATATCTAACGTCTTAATTTCCTAGAGAAAAAAGACAGCAAAAATTGCTTAGTAAAGCTTAAATCAAATTATATCCCATCCACCCTCCGATACCGGTAAGCAATATCAATTTGTCCCCATTCCATGGTTCCGGCTTTGGTAC
>JAHDDF010000694.1 GCA_020629475.1 Saprospiraceae bacterium | reverse complement strand
CGTTCCGATTGAATGTTAATAGTACGATAAGCCAACGAAAAACCTAGGAGGTCTTACCAACTCTTATCCTTCTTGCTGCAACAGTAATGAAGGATAAGTCTGCGTTAAACCTAGGAGGTCTTTTTCACCTTCACCGCTTCAACAATTTAAAACCAATCACCCGCCCCTCAATTTCAAATTAAGCCCTTAAATTGTTTATGTTTACCGATTCAAGCGTGAAACATGAACCAAAAGATCATAAAATCCTTAAAACCCACACTTGCCCTCTTGGGTATTATGGGTTTGGTAGCCATATATTTCCAATACACCGGAAAGGACGTTTTTTGGGGCGGCTATATCTCCATGGTCTTTTTTTACGGTCTGATCTTCTTCGTGGGCGCTTATGCCTCTCAACTCAAAAAATCAGGGGATAATAATGATGTTTTATTAGCGGGAAGATCCCTTCCCCTTTTCGTAGCCGTATTTACGATGGGCGCTACTTGGGTAGGCGGTGGCTATATCAACGGAACCGCAGAGTATACCGCATCCTCAGGATTGGTTTGGGTACAAGCTCCTTGGGGATACGCCATGAGTTTAATCCTGGGAGGATTGTTTTTCGCAAGGAAAATGCGGCGGAACAACTACAAAACCATGCTTGACCCCTTGGCGGAAAAGTACGGTAAAGGCATGGGTGGCGTTCTGTTCATCCCAGCTTTGATGGGAGAAATATTTTGGACGGCGGCAATCCTTACCGCACTAGCTACTACCTTCTCCACGCTCCTTGGAATTGATCCTTTCACGTCGGTTATTTTATCCGCGGCTATCGCCATTGCTTATACCGCATTGGGTGGTTTATGGGCAGTTGCATTAACGGATATTTTCCAAATGGTGCTCTTGCTCCTAGGCTTAATCTTGGTTATTCCCTTCGCGGCGGAAACCGTAGGTGGCTGGGATGTAGCCTGGGCGGATTATGTAGGCAGAAAAGGGGCATCCGCATCTTTCCTTCCTACAAGGGAAGCTCTAGGTTCTTATTATTGGAATTGGTGGGATTACGCCCTACTCCTCATGCTAGGGGGAATCCCTTGGCAGGTATATTTCCAAAGGGTACTTGCCGCCAAGGATGAGAACACTGCCGTTCGATTATCCATTCTTGCCGGAGGTATCTGCTTGGTTGCTGCCGTTCCTGCGGTTATGATTGGCGTTATAGGTGATGTTCATGTTAATGCGGAAGGAATAACGGATATGAACATGTCCGAGATTTTGCCTTTCGTAGTAAAGAACTTGACGCCGGCATGGGTCGGGATTATCGGATTGGGTGCAGTAGCGGCAGCGGTTATGTCCTCCGTGGATTCCTCCATTTTAAGTGCTTCAAGTATGGCAAGTTGGAACGTGTACCGCCCCTTGCTCAAGCCGGATTTAAGCCCTGAGAACCTGTCCAAGATGTTGAAGCGGATGATTTGGATCATCGGTATCGCCGCTACGCTTTTAGCGCTTCAGGTGGATAGTGTTTATACGCTTTGGTTCTTGAGTTCAGACTTGGTGTA
>JAHDDF010000693.1 GCA_020629475.1 Saprospiraceae bacterium | reverse complement strand
GTGGCTTTCTAATGATATTATTTCAATCAATTATTATCGCCCTTGCACCTTCGTGAAGAAAAAGGCGCCTAGGTCGCAATCCGTTTTTCCGTCTAGCTCCTTTGCTACAAGTGCAAAGAAATCACTTTTGCTAATGGCTTTTTTATCCTCGTTAGAAAGGCTTGAAATGGGTTTTGACAATCCCTTCAAGCATTCCGTCAAACTAGCCTTAAGCTCAGGTGAATTCATCTTTGCGGTTTGCTCCATAAAACGCTTCATGGTATCCGAACTCATGGAACCCAAAATTTCGGCTTCCTTGTCCTTGGAACCTGCCGTAGCTACGCCAACGAAGGCTTCAGCGACATCCGCATCCACGAAGCTGTATGTTTCATTGATACAATCACAGTGGATACCCGCCGCTTCGGTTACGGCATTTTTTACGTTTTCGCTCTGCGCGTTAAGGCTTACGAAGAAGAGTGAAGCAAAAAGAAAAAGTACGATTCTTTTCATCATGATTTTTTTATCGTTCCGGAAACCAGAAACCTTATAATGAATAACAGTTCAAATTTAGCAAAAAAGGAAGGCGGAAGCCATTTTTTAGTACTTCTTTAACCCGATTCCGAATCAATGGTAAAAACCGTTTTCCGAATGGCTCAAAAAAAGCCTAAATTCCCGAAAAAAATCACCTATGCCTACAGCTATCCTTGTTGATGACATGCCCAACGCCATTACCGTCCTCCGTTCCGACTTGGAGGAACTCGGTGAGGAAGTACAAATTATAGGCACGGCGGATAGTGTCATTTCCGCGGCAAAACTCCTCAGGCAACAAATGCCTGACCTTTTGTTTCTGGATATCATGCTAGGTGATGGCACCGGCTTCGACCTCCTTGAAATATTCCCGGATATCAGCGCCAAGATTATTTTCGTTACGGCATACGAGGAACATGCCATAAAGGCTTTCCGCTTCGCCGCTATCGATTATTTATTGAAACCCTATGACCCGGAGGATTTAAAAAGAGCCGTCATCCGCGCCAAGGGGATGCTCGGTACTTCCAAGGAGAGTATCAATATTCTTCAGGAAACCATGAAGCACCCTGAAACGCCACCCAAACGAATCAGCTTACATACCCAAGAGAAAATAGCGGTAGTGGATATGGATAATATCGTTCGCTGTGAATCCGACGGAAACAACACCCTTTTTATTTTAAATAACGGGGATAAAATATTCGTAACAAAAACCTTAAAACAATTCGAACAATTATTTTCCGATCATAATTTTTTACGCACCCACCAATCCCATCTTATTAATATAGATTACATCCAAGAATACATTAGAAAAGAGGGCGGTTACCTTAAAATGAAAAACGGCGACCGCATACCGGTCGCCGTAAGGAAAAAAACCTTTGTAATGGAATTATTGGATAATTTGGAATAGTTTAGGGTTTAGGAAACTAATCCTAATGCCTAAGTGCTAATCCCTAAAACCTAATACCTATTTAAGCGTCCATTTCATCGTTGTCCCGATGGAGCGTAAATTGGTAAAATC
>JAHDDF010000692.1 GCA_020629475.1 Saprospiraceae bacterium | reverse complement strand
CCAAATGCAGGTTGTTTGGTTGCTTCCTTCTTGAAGCGTATCGTACACCACGGCTTGGTATCGACAATCAATAACAATGGAAACAGTGTCCAAACAGCCGGTGTATTTATCCGTTAGGATCAGCTCATGATTCCCTACACTTGCTTCAATCTCAAACCCTGATGCATAAAGCCCATTGTTAAAACCGACGATAGCTTCAGAACCGGTAGCGTTATGGGTGATATACATATCCGTATAAACAAAGGTGGAATTACCGCCAATGATAATTTCACCGTCCGTATTTAGTGTCCATTCCCCTGAAGGATCCCAAGTATTCATGCTGTCCACCAATGATGGAATATCCTGGAATTCACCAAAAAATACATCACCGTGAACACCCCAGGCATCCAAGGTGTAGGGACCTAAATTGCCCTGCCCGAAAAGAGTGGTATAACTATAAGTGGTAATGGTATCGTATCCGCATCCCATGATTAACCCGGTATACGGTTCCCCGTCAAGTTCTAGATCGTATTGTAATAGTTCTTCTAAAGGTAACGGTAGGCAAACTCCGGTCAAACCATCACAGTTGAGGGTTTCCGTTTGAACGTCCGGAAGATTGATGCCTACTTGGTTGCATGAAGGCGCTACGGATATGAACATATAGGTAGTATCGCATACACCCGTATCATCACAAAAGAAAACACAGGCCTCCGTTTCCCCGGAAAAAGTTTCTTCCATCAATAACGAAACGCAAGCATCGTTTTGGTTGAGTCCGAGTTCCAAGCCTTCTGCTAAAGGTGGGCAGGTGTTTGCCTCAATGACTTCTCCGGATAAATCATAGAATCCGGTTAAGCAAGTATCCAACTGAATCCCGGCGGTTATTTCAAGAAAAACGGTATCCGTACAGTTCTTTTCGGAAATAGAGATTCCTGTAATAACGGAAGCACAACCTCTGCTGTCCGTTACGGTAAGTTCATATTCTCCCGAAGGAATATTTAGCCGCGTTCCGTTGGTATTGTTTTCTTCGGTATCCGACCAGTCAAAGACATAGTCCTCTACCCCACCGGTCGTATTTACGTAAGCATTGGATTGGCAATTGAAGTCCTCGATTGTGATACTTGTTACAACGGACGGGAATTCTTCTATAATGAAACATTCCGATTCCGTAACGCATCCGAAACCGTCCCGGACAATTAGACAGTATTCGCCGGCATTGAGGAAGCCATTCGTGAAATTATTTCCTTGCCCGTCAGTAATACGAACATCCGGTGTTCCGATGAAGTCCGTGGATACATCTAAGGTATAATCCACCGTTCCGTTGAAAACGGGGAAGGCGCATTGTTCGTATATGATGTCATTAATCGTAATATTCGCTTCTCCCGGAATAATATCCTCTATAGCGATTACACTTGTTTTGGTACAACCTGAAATATTATCCGTAAGTGTTACGGAATAGCTCCCGCCGTTTAAATCGTTTCGGGTAGCTTGGCTATTGCCGTCCCCCCAGAGGTAAGAGTAATCACCGCTTCCTCCCGTACCTTGAAGGC
>JAHDDF010000160.1:6396-9521 GCA_020629475.1 Saprospiraceae bacterium | reverse complement strand
ACAATCGTGGATGAACTCCAAGATGCCTTGGGGATACGCAAGGATTTGTGCCGTCTTTTGGTACAAAGAGGCATTACCTCCTATGATCAAGCCAAGACCTTCTTCCGACCTTCCTTAGCGCATTTACATGATCCTTTCTTAATGAAGGATATGGATAAAGCGGTTTCCCGATTGGATATCGCCTTGGAAAAAGGACAGAAAATTCTTCTCTACGGGGATTATGACGTAGATGGTACCACTTGCGTGGCAATGATGTTTTCCTTTTTGGAAAATCTATTGCCGGAAGGCAAATTAGAATACTACATCCCGGATAGGTATAAGGAAGGCTACGGTATTTCCAAGCAAGGAATGGAATATGCCAAGGAAAATGAGGTAGAACTCGTCATCGCGATGGACTGCGGGATACGCGCTATTGAAATGGCGGATTTGGCGAAATCCTACGGCATTGACCTAATTATCTGCGATCACCACTTACCCGGAAAAAAACTACCGGATGCCACTGCCGTCCTTGATCCTAAGCGGGTAGATTGCCATTATCCATTCAAGGAATTAAGCGGTTGTGGGGTCGCATTCAAATTAATTCAAGGCATCTGCCAAAAAAGAAATTACCCGAGAAGCTTTTGGGAGGATGCTACGGATTTACTTTTACTGAGCATTGCTTGTGATATAGTATCCATGACCGGGGAAAACCGTGTCTTGGCATATTTTGGTTTACAACGAATCAACAAGGGCAAGGCGAGAACCGGTTTAGCAAGCCTCATCCGTAAAAGCGGAAGAGAGTTACCCGTTTCCGTTTCTGATTTGGTTTTCGGCGCGGGACCCATGATTAATGCTGCCGGACGATTATCGGACGCGAAGGAAGCCGTACGGCTTTTACTAGCTGACTCCTTGGATCAAGCCGATGAAATAGCGGAAAACCTAAAGCAGAAAAATCTGCAAAGACGCGCATTGGAAAAGGAGATAACCGATGGTGCCTTACGGCAATTCGAGGAATTGCCCGATAAATCACATCGTAAAAGCGCTGTCCTTTTTGATAAGAACTGGCATAAAGGCGTAGTAGGGATTTCCGCATCCAAAGTAGTAGAGACATATCATCTTCCCGCCATTATCCTTACCCAAGACGGTGATTGCGCCGTTGGTTCCGCTAGGTCGATCAAGGGCTTTGATGTACACAGTGCCATTGGTCAATGCGCCGATTTATTGGAAAATTTCGGTGGGCACGCCCATGCGGCTGGGCTTAGTTTGAAATTGGAAAATTTAGCTGAATTTCAAAACCGCTTTGAGGACGTCGTTTCTAACATGGTTTCCGAGGAAAGCCTCCAAGCGGAATTATCCGTTTCATCGGATTTGTCCTTAGCGGAATTAACCCCTGGATTTTGGAAGATATTGAAGCAATTCGCACCCTTTGGTCCCGGGAATAGACGACCCGTCTTTATGGCAAAAGATGCCTATGATGCGGGTTATACCAAGGTGCTAAAGGATGCCCATTTAAAATTGCACGTCAAGCAAACCCAAGGACCTGACTTCTCGGCTATCGGTTTTTGGATGGGGCACAAGTATCCCGTAGTGGCGGAAGGGAAGTTTGATTTTTGCTACGTTATCGGCGAAAGCCGATGGAAAGGAAAAACACGAATGGAATTGGAGGTAAGGGATATTCGTAAAGCTTAATCCCCTTGCCATATACTCCATTGATTTTGTACATTAGGGCATCAATCAAAACAAAGCCCGATGCGTAACGAGTTTGTCGCTTTTTCCCTTGTATCCCTTTTAATCGTAGGACTGGTCGCTTGGTTTTGGTGGCCGCCCATCTTGTGGTCATTGGTGCTACTTTTACCGATTATCCTTATCGGGTTTTATGATATGGTCCAAGACAAGCACGCCATCATGCGGAACTTCCCGATTCTAGGAAGAGCCCGCTACGTCATGGAGGATATCCGTCCCAAAATGTACCAATATTTTATCGAGTCCGATACCAATGGTCGTCCCATTTCAAGAGTCTTTCGTTCCGTGGTGTATCAACGT
This sequence comes from Saprospiraceae bacterium, assembly GCA_020629475.1. Lineage (GTDB taxonomy): Bacteria > Bacteroidota > Bacteroidia > Chitinophagales > Saprospiraceae > JAHDCE01. Next base: position 7,499 of record JAHDDF010000160.1, on the reverse strand, counting down.
GCAAAGCAGGAAAGGGACACCGTTCCTTTCGGTACGCAATTGGATTTATACGAGGAAGGATACGAATGGGTCAATCATTCCATTTTAGCGATGGATCCCCACGTTTTGGAACAACATCCTAAAGTAAAGGTAGGCGGTCCGCAATGCACGCAGCCTTATGATTTAAGCGTGTTTAACGTAGCGGCAATGAGTTTTGGCTCCTTGAGTAAGAACGCGATTATGGCACTCAATGGCGGTGCTTCAATTGGTGATTTTGCACACAATACCGGCGAAGGTGGCATTAGTCCTTACCATACGGAACACCAAGGGGATTTAATTTTCCAATTAGGAACGGGTTACTTCGGAGCAAGGGCGGCGGACGGCAATTTTTCTCCTGAAAAGTTTAAGGAACTGATGGATCGTAGTCCTTCGGTAAAGATGATTGAACTGAAACTTTCCCAAGGTGCAAAACCCGGGCACGGCGGTATTCTTCCCGCTAAGAAAAACACGCCCGAAATCGCAAAAATCCGAGGAATAGAACCCGGGACGGCGGTGCTTTCCCCACCTTACCACAAGGCATTCAATACGCCGGAAGGTTTGTTGAAAACCATTGACACCATGCGGGAGTTGTCAGGCGGGAGACCTGTTGGGTTTAAGCTCTGCATTGGCAAGAAAAGTGAATTCATAGCCATCTGTAAAGCCATTAAGAAAACAGGTATTTATCCTGATTTTATCACCGTGGATGGTGGCGAAGGAGGAACAGGTGCCGCGCCCTTGGAATTTTCCAATTCCGTAGGAACGCCTTTCAAGGAAGGATTGGCTTTTGCCGTGGATGTACTCCGTGGTTTTGATATAAAGAAGGATATCAAAGTACTTACCTCCGGTAAGGTGATAACGGGTTTTCACATTTTCCGTGCCTTGGCGATTGGTGCTGATGCTACTTACAGCGCTAGGGCGATGATGTTGGCACTAGGTTGTATCCAAGCATTGGAATGCAATAAGAATAATTGCCCGACGGGTGTAGCAACCCAAGACCCCGAACTTGTTGCCGGATTAAAAGTATCCGACAAGAAAGTACGTGTGGCGAATTACCACAAGGAAACGGTACACGCCTTCGTGGAGTT
>JAHDDF010000160.1:0-6296 GCA_020629475.1 Saprospiraceae bacterium | reverse complement strand
CCCTCTATGATTGGTAGCCATTACGCCTAGTTCAACACGGATGATTCCGGGATGTGCCTTTGCCCATTCCAACATGGTGTGGATAAGTTGGTAGCCAATGCCTTGATCACGGTACTTCTCCCCTACGGAAACCCCGAAGAATCCACCATGCTTATTCTTGATTCTTTGATAACCGTGGAACCCGACATTACCAATGATTTCATCACCATCAAAAGCAAGGAGAAGAAGGTTGTTGTCAGGGCCCTCATTCATGCCCTTGATAAAATCCTCCTCCTGTTCCACGGTAAGGTTAAATTCAGGAAAAGAAGTAAGCGTGGTGGAGTCGGAAGTGCGGAAAACCTCCTTGGCAAAAGCGAGTAATTTTTTCGCGTCTTTTACCTCCGCCTTGCGGATGATGAAGGGTTCACCCGATTTCATGCGATGACTTGTTTCCATATCAACGGTTTTGAGAGAGAATTCATTTTTGAAAACAAAAGTTCCAAAAAAGAAAAACGGCTGCTTTCCGGGAGGAAAGAGCAGCCGTTTACAACATAGGATGTGTAGTGTTCTACTTCTTGGACGGGTCTTTACCTCCGTCTAGGTAATCTTGAAGTTTCTCCAACTCGTCCCACTTGCCTTCATCAGCCAATTTGGCTTGCTGTGGCCAGCTTTCCGGATTATGGATGCGGTAACGGTCGCCTGCCTGGTTCAGGATTTCTTGTAGGCGGGAAACGGGCGCTGCCGCAAGTTCAGCCCAAGTATTGACACCGCCTGCTTTCAACAAGCCTTCAATCTTAGGTCCGATTCCTTCAACGATTTTAAGATCGTTTACGTTGGTTGGTACTTTTTTATCCGTTAAGGCACCTAGGGTACCTGACGTTTTCATGCCCATAAGTTTTTGGGCTTGTCCACGCCAATCATCACGCTGGATACGACCGGGGAAGAATTGGATGGCATCGGTTACCTTGTTCGCCAAGTCCTCGTCGAATTGACTTACTTGCTCGAAGGTGTAGATACCAAGATTATTCAACTTCTTCTCGATGAAAGGTCCAACACCATTGATAAGCTTCAAGTCATCTTTATCATCAGCGGAAGCGGCACTTAATTTACCACCGAAAGCGGCTTTTACCTCAGCCTCTGCTTTAGCGGCAAGTTCTTCCTTGCTTAACTCCTCTTTGGGCTCAGCTGATGCGGCAGCCATAACAACAGGTGCGGCAGCGGCAGCTTCTAGCTTAGCTTTAAGGTCAGCGTTTTCAGCTTCAAGGTTTCCGATTTTGGCATTTAAGCCATCCATATCGCCCAACTTGGCATTTAGGTCAGCGTTAGCACCTTCCAACTCACCGATTTTAGCTTTCAAACCATCTAGGTCACCGGTATTAGGTGCGGAGGTGATTTGAGCGGAAAGTTGTTGGTTCTTGGTTTTAAGCCCAAGCATTTGGTTATCGAAATCCTCAAGGCGTGATAGGTAGCTTTTCTCTTTTTCCAAGAGCGCCGTACGTGCGTCACCGCATTCGCCAAGCTGCTTTTTCAACATGATGATTTCGGAATGCAAGTTTCCTTTTTCTTCTTGTAATTGACGGATACGTGCGGTCAATTCCTCGATTTCAAGGTTTGCTTTCTTAAGATCGGCTTCCTTTAATTCAAACTGCTCCTGAAGGCTTGCGTATTTTGCTTTAAGGTCGTTTAGCTCACGAAGGGTAGCGTCCAATTCACCTTGAACACGTTTCCAAATCCTTCTCCAATAGAGCCATCCGGTAATTAAACCGATGAGGAAGGCGCCTAGGAGGAAAAGGCAAACTAAAAGACTATCCCTTACGGGCAAACTGGAGAACAACTGGGTTAAAAAATCCATGGTTTCTCTATTTTTTGATGCTTGTTATTTAAAGAATGATTTTGGCTAATCAAGTGAATTACTTGATTTGAACGTTTACCCTACGGTTCTTAGAGCGGTTGCCGTCGTTCGTATTGGGATAAGCGGGATTGGTTTCCCCGTCGGAATCCGTATTGATGGATGCTTCCACGCCTTTATTGCGGAAGTATTTTTTTACGGACTCTGCACGTTTTTTACCCAGCTTCATGTTATAGGAATCCGAACCCAAATCACAGGTGTGCCCCGTTAGCGTAAGGGATTTATCCGGATTTAAGGACATGAAGGTCGTAACGGAATCCGCATAGGTTTGGAAAGCGGAACCGGGGTTAAACTTATCCGAATTGTACGCGAAGTTGGCATCGGAGAAGGACATGTTATAGAAGTTGAACGCTTGTCCTACCGCAGCTTCATCACTATACTCTTCGGGTGTGTCACCACCATCTTCGTTATTATCCCCGTTATTAGCATTACCATCAGCTGCCGCATCAGGTCCCGTTGAAAGGAAAGCAACGGGAGCGGAAAGGTCAGCATCATCACCGCCAATCATGTTATAATCCAAATTGATCCTGTCTACGGGAATTCCGGCTTTAGCCAAAAGGTCACGAACGGCATTGGCGCGTGCTAGACCTAGATTTTCGAACATACCGGCTTGGACATCCTTTTCGCTCTGCAAGAACTGACCGGTAATGGTCAATTTCTTATCCGGATTGTTCTTTAAGAAAGCCGCTACTTTAGCGATGAACTCCTCGTTGTTTTCATTCAGGACAGGATTGAGGCTATTGTCGCCATCGAAGCGGAATTGGTCATATCCCTCAAGGACCGGTTTTCCGTTATCGATGAGACTAAGGGTTTTGGCTCGCACGTCTTGTGGCTCGTCAACTTGGACGGTGCCATTCTCGCAATGGTCCTTGATTTTACAGACGTAATACCATCTACAAAATCCCAACCACAGCAAAAAGACGAGAAAACCAATGATCAAGGTTCTCATTCTGTTTTAATTTAATGGTTTACAATTGCTTTAAAAATATAAAGCAGGATGCAATTTCCCCAACATTATACTTTCAAATTCACCGTTAAGACGAACTTTTATGGTCCGGTAACTGTGACAAAGGTTAAAATAGGCTGTTTTTTCGCTCTATACCGCTAAAAATCGAGGGCGAAGGGGAATTTTAACATTAAAAAAGCCGGAAAAGGTGAGTGTTTGGTTTTTTAGGTGAAATGCTTCATCATTCTTATTTCTTCCTCGGTAAGGAAGCGGTATCTCCCTCTTGGAAGATCTTTTTTGGTTAGCCCCGCAAAATAAGTTCGGTCCAAATACGCGACTTCATAACCGAAATGCTCCATAAAAAGGTAGAGCCCTTTATCGGAATCCAAGGAACATTCTATGCCCAATTCCTCTCCCTTATGCCCTTCGATACGGGCTACGGAAGTAACGGATATTTTTTTACCATCCAATTCCGTTCCTTCCTTGAGAACGGATAAATGTTCCTCGGATACGGGAGTGGTGGTTCTAAGGGTGTAAACCTGTTGGATATCCGTAGAAGCGGAGAGCTTTTCTAAAATCCCTTTATCATTGGTAAGAAAAAGAAGCCCCCTTGATTTTTCGGAAAGTAAACCAATCGGGCTAACGGGTACCGTAATATCCGTTTTAAGCAGAAGGCTCAAATTTTTAATTCCTTCCTCTTTTGTACCTACTTCCGAAACGAAATTTCCGGGTTTATTGAGCAGGACATAAAATTGCTTGATTTCCGGAGTGATGACCTCATCGTTAAAACGGACTTCATCACCGGCTTGGACGCGGTAATATGGAATCTTAACGATTTCACCGTTTACGGTAACCAATCCGCGTTTGATCAAGTCAGCCGCTTCCCTTCGGGTACACATACCTGAAGAAGCCACATATTTATTGAGTACGGGAAGTTTTTCCTCCTTGTTAGGGTTGGGGTTCATCTGTTTCCGGTTCTATTGGAGGTTCTACATCTGCTACGGCAGGAGTCTCAGGTAAGGCTTCAGGAACAACTTGAACGCTCTCCTCTACTGCTGCACCGTCTCCAATCGTATTTTCCTCTACCTTGAAATCTTTAAGCTTAGGCAAATCCTTAATGGATTTTAAGCCAAAGTAATCCATGAATTTTTCACTGGTAGCGTAAAGAAGAGGGCGCCCTGGACCTTCGCTTCGTCCTACAATGGCAATCAATTCCTTTTCCAATAGTTTTTGGATGGAATAATCGCAACTCACGCCCCGGATTTTTTCCGCTTCGGATTTGGTAACGGGTTGTTTGTAGGCAATAATAGCCAAGGTTTCCAATGCCGCCTTTGACAAGCGTTTTTTCGCCTTTTGCTTGAGGAGGGTTGAAATGGTGTGGTGGAAGGCTCCTTTGGTCAGGAAAACGAATCCGCCGCCAATTTCCGCTACCTCAAAAGCATAGTCTTCACTTTGGTATTTGGCAAGGACGGATTCCATTGCCTTTTCCAATAAGTTTTTCTTGAGTTTGGTTTCCATGCTTTGTTCCAGGCATGCCTTTATCTCATTGAGTGGGATAGGCTGCTCACTGGCAAAAATGATGGATTCTATATGTAATTCCAGCTTGTCCATAAATTGGTGGGCAAAGATAGGGAAAGAGAATGATTTTGGGTTGATTCATTGTGTTATAGGCTCAGTCGGGTAGTAATGGTTCAGTCGAGGGCAAAGCCGATCGGCGTCGTATATTTGAATGGTTATCAAAAAATAAATGAATGGGGCTTTCTTGCACCTTATACAGAGTACCGCTTAGCCATTTAGCATCTTACAAGGAAAAAGATATACTCGGGCTTCATTCCTTTCCCTATTGTTTTATAGGTAAAAATTGGCAAGGGATTCTACGGATTTTAGGAAAGGGAAAATTGAATGTCAAGCCCTTCATTTTCTTGTTCTCTCCCCCTAATATTATTTGCGATAACCCGGATACCCCACTTCATTCCACATATCGCTCTTATTTAATGCCGAAGGAAATGGAAGAACTTCTACAGAGACTATCAGTATTGGAGGAAAAGGAATTTTTCAAAAGGTTTTCCGTTTTTCTTCTTCCTGAAACCAATCAAGATGATCAAACTTGGGAAAAAGAGTATGGTGAAGCCCTTTGGAACTTATTGGGAGGGATCAAGGAGTTTTTACAGGAAGCGATTAGAGAAGATGAATTCATTGTGCCAAGGATTGGCTAATACATATTTCATCCGATCAGCTCAGTCTCCTGACGACTGAGTCGCATACTCCCAACTCAGTCAAAAACTCTACGCCGTCCCCGCCGGAGGCGGAACCGGATTCAAATCCAAAATCCGCATCCTTCTTTTTTTCCCGATTTTGTAAGTCCGCTGCTTGAATATTTTCCGTATCAAAAAACCGATTAAGGCGGATGTGCCGCCAACGATGGCAACACTCCAGGTTAAAGGATTACCCACAAGAGCCGCCCCTAGGGAAAACAAGACCCAGCTTGCCCCGAAATTGTAAAAGGTCAGTGATAATGCCTTGGATGCCTTTTTGCCTTTATAGGAACGATACCTAACAATATCCTCTACTTGGATAGGACCCAATTGTGTAAGGATGGTATTGGTTTCCGGGATTAACCGGACGATGGTGAATGTATGGTACTTCTCCTCCCCTTTAAGCCTTACGGTGATTTCTTCCCCTTCGTAAAAGTTGACGGTCTTCTTGGTATTATACCCGTCCATTTGAAGGATAATCTGCCCTTGTAAGAGCACGGAAAAACACAAAAGGAAAAACGTAAGAAGTAAAGGTAATTTCATGGCTTTCGTTAAATTGAAGTCAAGAACGGAAAACATGGATAAGATACTGCTTGCCTTATATGTAGTGCTGGGAATCGTGAATGCGTATGCATCCGCTGTTGGTAATGCTACGATAATTTATGTTACAAAGCCACTTTTAATGCCGGTTTTGATAGTGTATTTCTTGTTGCTTACGCCAAAACCAAGCAATACCTACCGGAATTTGATTTTATTGGCATTGGTTCTTTCTTGGTTCGGTGATACGTTCCTGATGTTTGTGGAGAACCCTCCGTATTGGGAGCATTTCTTCATTTTGGGGCTTGGCTCGTTTTTATTTACCCATGTTTTTTATGCCCGCGCATTTTATAAAACACCCGCTACCGGCCCCGGATTTTTAAAAAGGAAGCCCCTGTTTATCATTCCTTTCCTGGTTTTATTCTTCGGGAATATATTCCTTCTCTGGGAAGGAATCCCTGCGGAAATGAAAATTCCGGTGGTTGTATATTCCGCCGTTATCGTAACCATGGCAATGACCTGCCTTAACCTTAGCGGTAGGATTGAACACCGTGCCTTCCTGCTTCTTTTCCTTGGCGTGATGCTTTTTGTCGTATCGGATATGATTATCGGAATAAAAAAATTCGTGGTACCTCCGGATGCGAATAAAGCGGTGCTACAAGCTGCCATT
>JAHDDF010000159.1:1350-9536 GCA_020629475.1 Saprospiraceae bacterium | reverse complement strand
TTCCGTTGACCACCCCAATACACCCTAACACCCGCTTCAATCTGGGCACTTCTAAATCCGTTGTTGTTTTCCGTAAGGTAATTTCCGGTAAGTCCTTTTAATAAAATATGGAACTTCTCCGTTGCGCGGTAATTTACCTCTGCCGCAATCCTGTAGGAAGTATTCCAATTGCCATCGTTTTCCTTGAAGACACCGGGAACAATTTCCAAGCGACCAACGAATTTTTTATCCTGTCTGCCCATACTGTTTATCTCGAAGAATACCTCGGCGGCGGTTAGTGTAGAAGGACTATAATAGGTATCGGGGCGAGGTGTACTAAATCTGATGTGTTGGAAATTAACGCCCGTTTTTAATACCGGGACCTCTTTCCAATTTTTATACAAGGAAGTAAAAATGATGGGACGTTTATTCCCGTCGGAAAAAATACCGTAACCGAAACGGGCAAAGACCCCGATTTGATCCGCGATTTTACCGACATACTCGAATCCGGTTTCCGTTACATTCACATCCGCATTGACTAAGGACGGTGTATAGTCGAAAATCCGTCGGTCGGAAAAAAGGGTAATCATATGGTGCCTGTCCGCCTTATACATAGCCTTGAGTTCAAACAAGTAAGATGATGTACGGATATCAGGAGGTAGATATTGCTTTCTAGCCAAGCCTCCTAGGAATTCCGCCTTGAACCGCTTCCTCCTATATTCTACACCCAGATGCTGGAAATAGACCCTAGCTTCATCCTCTAGGAAACCGCTTTTGGTTTGGTAACGATTAAATCGTCCTTTAACCGCCCAATTTTCATTGATGGGACCATATAGACGAATACCCAAATGGAGGTGGCTGTTTTCCCCGTTGTCTTGCAAATAAGAAATGTAAGGTTCCACGTAAGTCATGAGTTCCCGGTTAACCTGCTTTTCCAATTGTAGTACATCGGGCTGTCCGGGGTAGTAGCCTTTGGATTTTTCGATATAGTTTTGGGCAGTTTTGTAATCCCATAAGCCAAAAGCATTGGCTGCCGTTCCTAGGTTCCCGTCAAAAGAAGTGGAATCCTGTTCCAATAGACCATTATATACGTCCTGTGATTTTTCGGTTTGCCCCATGTAGGTCGCTACCTGTGCCCTAGGGACATCCAAGCCGGGATGGTCAGGAAAGTCGGATTCCATTTTACTGAGCCAACTTCTGGCGGGACCCACTTTCCCGTTCCAAAGCAAGGCATATAAATAACCTTTTGCGGCTTCTAGTTTTTTATCCGTGTCAGTCTCGGTTTCCGTCAGGCGTAGCCCGTCTTTGGCATAGCGCAAGGAAGCCTTATTCTTGTTTTGGAGTTTTCGGATGTATGATTTCTTGAGAATGGCGGTGAGCTCATGTTCAGGAAACGTTTGGGCATGGGTAAAAGCGGAATCCGCTTCGGGAAGTCTTTTAAGTTCAAGGAGTACATCTCCCCAACCAAGATAAGGTGCCGGCTTTTCAGGGTTTTTTAATGCTACTTCCCGATATAAGAGTTCCGATTGGATTTTTTTATTGGTAATTCGATAATGATATGCTTGTCCCAGTTGGGTATAGTAAATCTGTTCATCTATATATGTAAGGTCGGGATTCAGTTCCTTGGATTTCCGGAAACTGTGCAATGCCTCATCATATCGTTGTGCTTGGGAGAGGGCATTGCCCCTTCCTAAATGGCAGACGAAATTATCGGGGAATCTTTGTGCTAGATCAGAGTAAGTGGTAATGGCAAGTTCCGTTTGCTTGGTCCAAAGCATGGATTCCGCATAGTTCAAGAGAATTTCCGGGTTATCGGGATGGGAATCGGCTTGTTTTTTAAAAAAGGAAAATGCCTGTTGCCCTTTTCCTGAAAGCCCAAGCGTTCTTCCGTAACCCACTTGTGCGGAAATATTATCCTTGTCTTTCCGTAAAGCATCAAAAATTTCAAGTGCTTCGTCAAAATTCCGGGCATCCAATGCCTCGAAACCCTTTTGAATATCTTGGGAAAGTAGTGAAAGTGGTAGGAATAGAATTAGAAAGAAGGAAATCTTCCTCATGATAAGTTTCTTTTTTGCTCAAAGGGGTGTACGGATATCCTCGTTTAATGTTTTCACCGAAGCCGGAAGAATTTTTTTTAGGGTCTTTTTCACCCAAAATCAGCGGTGAAATGCAGTTTTCTGCCGAAAACCGACGTCACAGCTATGGCGTTGGTGAAAAATGAGTGGAAATTCATTTTAACCCTTGAAAAAGCCCGTTCACCCCTTGAAAAAGGTCGTTTTGCCTTGATTTTAGCGGATTTTACCCTCAAATAAGTGGATTTCACCTTTCTCAAAAAGTCGGTTTTAGGGACTATATGAACTTTCCTCCTGTCATTTTGCCTTCAGAATCGCGTCACCGATACTTAAGTGCCATTCACGGAAAATTCCCGATCCAAGGGGAATTCTTGCCCCATCTTTGAATCAACAATCACGCAATAAAAAAATTATCACTCATGAATACTTTGCACTTCACATCTGAAATCATCCGCTTTGATGGCTACGTAAAAAGAACCATCTTCTTGGTAGGGGACATCACGGCTCATGAAGCATTTAATTTGAAGAATAATATCCCTGAGTGGTTCCAAGAGCCTTTGGATGAAATCGAGTTCTCCTTGGAACAAGCTTCAGATTTGGACATCATTGGAGTAAGTGCCTTGGTTCGCTTTAAAATGATTGCGCTTAAGAAGAATATCCCATTCCGCGTTTTGGTGCCATATAAGAAGAATATGGTTGATTTCTTGAACAAGACTAAATTGACGGATGCATTAAATGTGCAATTCGTATTTGCCAAGAACCAGAAATTGGCAAAAGCAGCATAGAAACCACCTAACCCGATACAGCAAGTAAACCTTTAAGAATATTTTGAGCCGGATATTTAGGCCCGGATCTCCAAAGGGGGATTCGGGTTTTTTTATTGTGCCTATTTTTTTTGAAAAATTTTGATTTTTCTTGAGTCCGTAAGTTTAAGCCTGAGTATTTTGCTGATAAACAGTTGTTTAGGTGTTTTTGTGTTTGTACTTCAAGTAGAATTTTTAAAGGATTGCCTTCTTTGGGGAGGGAGAAATTTTCACGGATGGAGGGAGCGTTTTTGTTAGGGAAGTTTAGTTAGTGTCATTATGACAAAAATCCAATAGCTTTTCTTTTAGTGAATTACATATTCGCAAAGTAATTAATGCTTGAAATTAGTGACATATTTAATGGAGGAAAAAATGAAAATAATTTAAAAAGATTACTTCATATTAAAATCAGCAATCAGTTAGAGATTATAGTTTAAAAGTATTTAGCAAACCAGATTCTAATAACCATAGTGGGGTAGACCGGTTGAAAAATCGCCTGCTTCAAAAACCATTTTAGCTTTTATTAATTCGGCACCAAATAGTTCATTCTATTAATTAACAATTAGCTAATAAGGGATATCTATGGAATCACATTTTTTTACCTCGGAATTAACACGCTTAAACGGCTATGTTAAAAGAACGGTTTATCTAGTAGGGAATATTTCAGGCCAATCGGCACTGGATATTAAAAATAATATCGGTGATTGGTACCAGGAACCCTTGGATGATTTGGTCTTTGATCTTAGAAAAACGAAGGAGTTCGATCTCCTTGGCGTAAATACGCTTGTCCAATTTAAAATGATTGCCCTGCAAAAGGGAATCGGTTTTCAAATAATTGCACCGTATAGGGAAAAGTTCGTTGATTTCTTTTCCAAAACTAAATTAACCGAAAGGTTGAATGTCAAATTCGTATACGGAACGGCACGACAAGTGAGTGATGCAGCATAGCGGCGAGTCATTTTACTTAAATAAAAAAATAATAAAAGTACAGGGCAATTAAAAAAGCAATATCCTAATTCTCGCTCGTCAATTTCATTACACATTTACCGGTTCGGCATGTATGTTCAAAATTGCACCTTGAACCAATAACCTAAAGATTATTTGAGCCGGATTAATATGGATCACCCGGGAGTGCCAAAGGGCATTCCCGGATTCCTTATTTTAATATAAGAGAGAGGATCAACTAATGAAATGCAAGAAATACCAATCCGTAATATCAGACATGGGTAAGGATGCGGCAGCTAAATAATTAGCTTTTCCTAATTCCCTTCGGTAATCTGAATCCGTAATAACTTTTTCTAAGGCTTCCGCCATTCCTTCGGTATCACCGGGTTCAAAATAAGAACCCCGGTAACCTTCCTCCTCAATAAGTTTTTCCAAATCACCTATCCTAGGAATTACTACGGCTTTGCCATAGCTGCCCGCTTGGTGAATAGGACCCGACGAACCTGTAGTAGCGGTATAAGGAAATACCACTACCGTGGAATCCCGGAATAAACCGGGAACATCCTCTTCCGCCACGTATCCCGTAAAACGTATCCCTGAAATATCCTTGTATTTTTCCTCTATTCCCTTGAGATACCCTTTTGCGTTGGGATTGTCGCTACCGGCAATGACAATCTCGATTTCCTCTCCCGTACGTCGCCTAACCGTTTCCACTGCCTCAATCATGGTCTCTACTTTTTTGTAGGTACCGAATTTCCCGAATGCCATAGCGGAGTAGGGGCGTTTTTCATGTTCAAAATCCGGTAATTCCGGTACCTCGAAACTTCCGTGCGGCGTGAGGGCGACATTATCCACTTGGTATTTCTTTTCCAATACCTCCACGTATTTGGCGATGGTTACCGTTACCAAATCCGCTTTTAGGATTTGCTTGGTAAGGTAAGTCCCTATCATATTGTATGCCTTGTTCATGAGCTTGTTTTGGGAAATTCCCGCTCCGGACAAGTCTACCTCCTCCAGGATATTGTGAAGAAGAACAATGCTTTTATACCCTTTTTTCTTAACCGCTTTAGGAAGCATTAAACCAAGGGCAGCCGGTACTTTTTTATCCCCGAAACTCAAGAACTGTATATTAAATAAAACCGCATCGGGTTTAAGTTCATCTATTTTCCTAAGAATGTTTTTTCTATTGGAATAAGCATTAAAACGCCAGCAGGGATGGGCTTCCACCTTTCCTTCGAATTCCTTTAAATCAAATTTTTTTCCTTCGGGTAATATATCCGATACCAGATATATTTTCTCGATCATATCCTTTTCCGCAAAATGGCTTACGAGATGGAAACAATACTCATTGAGGGTACCCTTACTAGGTGGATACGGGGAAACGATGGCTAATTTCATGTCCTGTTCTACGGTTTTTCCGTATTTAGGTTCGGAAAAATGACGGATTTTAATTTCGGGAAGAGCCATCTGATTACAAGACCGAAAGGAATCGTCAAGATTAAGCACATGAACATCACCCAAAAGAAAGGCTTTTGCATAAAGTACGGCAGAACGCTTTTCTTAGGGCTTTCATGTTTATCGGAACTGAACAAGAGTCCTGCCGGTTTCATCTTTCCGTTCGTAAAATAAATCCCGAAGCCTTTTTGAGGGTTTTTTCTCCAAGGGAGGGAACCCACGACCTTACTTGGGACTTCCTTGAAATCATGGACGGTCCAACACAATGATGGAATATTCCCTTTTGTTTTGAGGACATTCAAGGTTTTCCTGTAGTATTCATATTGCTGCCCCTCGGTTGACCCAAACGGGTGAAACCAATCCAATTGAGTGCTGGCACCGTATTCCGTTAGAAATAACGGGGTATTTTTTGTTTTTGAGGATAATTGATGGATAGCCGGAATGAGTTTTTCGGGTTCTTCGTAGAAATGGAAGGAAACGAAGTCCACTTTATCATAATATTGATCCGCCACGCCGGGGATGCTCCATCCTATGGTAAATAAAGCATCGGGATCATATTTTCTCGCCCTCGCTAAAATAAAATCCAACCATGAAAGGACCTCCTCCTTACCGTGATGGGGAATATCCAAGTCCGGTTCGTTTTTAATGTCCCAGGCAAGAATGGCGGGATGCCCTTTATACCGGGTAAGAATATTTTCTAAATAACGATCCACCCCGGACCTTCCCGCTAAACGATAATCATGAATAAAATCAAAAAGGGTAGGCATTACTTTTAAATCAGCTTCATGCGCCAATTGTAAAAGGGTGTCTAATTTCGATAATTCATAAGAATAGGTATTCCCTCGTCCGAATTCATGATAAGGAATAAAGAAACGAACGGTATTCCAACCGGTTTCTTTAATAAGTTTAAAATCATTTTTTAACGTGTCCGGATTAAAATTTTCCCAAAGCGCCCAAGGGGATTCCGCCGGATAATAATTTACACCGATGGGGGAGAACGGCTGCCCGTTAATCAGAAATCTACCTTTATTCGCTACTTTAATCGCAGGTGATTTCTTTAATGGGTGGTGGGCGTAATCCGTTTCAAAATAATCCCTTGGTACGCGGTGCCTGATTTTCCAGTTCATGTCCCGTAATTCCATTACGACATCGGACACTACCTTCATGTACCTGTAATATACTTTGTCTTTGGATAAGCGGTATCGCTCACAGATGACTGCGGTATCGGTAAAAGAAAGCATTTGCCCGTCCAGTGAATACAGGTGGAAATCAATATGGTGGTGTAAATCCGTTCTTGAAATTACTTGTGTTTGTTTTATCTCTTGATCCTTGAATCTAATTTCCCATTCCAGCACTCTTTCGGGTGAATAGAATTCGGAAATATTCGGTGATAAATCAGAGTCATGGGCTAGATTGGAAAAGTACAAGGCATTGGCGTAATCCTGCGATAATTTATATTTTAAATAGTCTTCTACCTCCCTTCCTACATTACCGTTGTCGTTCCATTCGAATTTAGGGGTATGATCCGAAATTTCATATTCCAGTTCATTGAGGATGTCTTTTTTTGAAGCACCCGTATTGAAATAAGCATAGCCTTTTGAAAAAATAAAAAACGCCAATAAAAGTAGAAATACGACAAGTACTCCCGCTACTATTTTTGAAATGATATTTTTTGAACGTCTCTTATTCATAGATGAAATCGAATGTTTCTTCTTTGCCGCCTATTTCGCAAATGATGTTGTAATTTTTATTCTTATCCAAGAATAATTCATCCAAGGAAATGGATGCCCATCCCTTTCTTGTTTCCGTAATTCCGTTAATCCTTAAATTATCCTCATTCGTAATTCGATAAATGATTTCATCATCATCGGGTACGAGTTGACCTAAATATGAGTAAACGGGTCCTATCTCCAGTAATCCTTCTTGTTTATTATAAGTAATGTTAAACGGCTTAAATGCGGAGACGAATTCCAAGGAAATAGTTTTTCCCGTAATGCCGTCGCAATTGGCTCTGACGGTAAAAATACCTTCTCGCTCCGGGTGTCTTAAATTAAATTTTGCCCTGCCGTCAACGGTAATGCCCGTATAGGTATCCCGATAATTTTTTGACTCCACGAAAAAATTTACCAGCGTACCGTCCACCACGGAATTACCGAGTTTGTCAAGGAGTTTTTCGGTACTTAATGACACGAAAGATCTACCGTCCGCCTTGAGTTTCCCGGTGAATGCTTCCATCTCGGCGGTAGTAGTACTTCCGGGTTGTTCGTCCACGTGCCTTTCTTCCGACCGTGCATTGTCCGCCGTAATTCCTATCAGGGTTTTTCCTGTTTTTTCTTTGGCATAAAAAGTATAATGACTCAGTAAATTCTTGGTCTTTATGAAGTGCTGTTCCTCACTTAAGTCAGGCCGTAGTAAATTATATTGGTGTTCGGTACCTTCCGCCACCGGATTCCCGAATTCATCCACCGTATTGCCGATGATCATGGCAGGCGTTTTCATGGTTGTTAAAATGGATTTTGGACCCACGAACGAAGGGAGTGTCCCAATTCCTTCCCTTGGTTTTATCATTACTTTTTTTGAAGCATATCCTATGTCCTTAACCCTGTAATCAATAAAAAGAATACCACTTTTTTTAGTAATGGAAGAGTCGATTTCTATTTTTTCATTTATAGGAAATACATAGGTTCCTAATGCAGCGGTTACCCATACTTCACCTGAATTTTTCCAAGATTTTCCGCTACTTAAAATATCAATAAAAAAAGAGTTTCCCGCAAAAACGGAATCCGGTGCCGCAATACTGACATGTTGAGGAATCTCAACCCCGTCATCACTAATTTTCTCCTTATTTCCACAAGAAAAAAATAAAACCAGAGCAAGAATATAAATCCCCGTACTTTTAATAAGGTTAATATTTATTTCGTCATTCGTCATT
>JAHDDF010000159.1:0-1250 GCA_020629475.1 Saprospiraceae bacterium | reverse complement strand
TTCGTCATTCGTCATTAATAAAGCGTAGGTGATCCAATGAATGAATTGATCATTACTTTTACCTTGTTTTTTGAGTCGAGTGAGAAATCCCCGCAATTGTTTTGTTTTCCGTTTTCAGGAATAAAAGTTCCTTGTTGAAGACCGTTTACGTATTTATTTTCTTCCTTAATGATGAATAAGGTTTTTACGTTTTTTAATGATTGTAAATCATGCTTAAAATGAACTTCCCGTTGTGGTCTTACGGCTTGCGTTACGAAGGAGAAATCAACCCATTCCACTTCGCAATTTTCATCATAATAAGTACAGATAACTTGCGGGATGGTAATTTCATCTACCCCGGTGTTAACTATTTTACCCTGTATAAAATCCGTGGAATCCGTTTCCGTTATATTCATTTGACGCAATTGGCCCGTTCGGTTCATATCATTTTTTTCCGCTACCGCCTTCACGAAAACCCTAGCGCTTACCGGTGGCTTATTAAAAATAAAAGGACGGAATTCATAGGGATTCATTTTGTCGGGGCGTTTATCTTGATCCTCCCAGAATGCCGTTCTTTCAAAATCAACACGGAAAGGAACGATTTCTTTCGCCATTAATTTATGGAGGGTGCCATGCTTGGCATTGTAAGCGGTAATGGGTTTTCCCTCATCATCATAAAGTTCTACCGTTATTGTAATATGCGCCGGGAAATTATCAATATTTTTTATTTCTCCAACTACGCTAATCCCTTGTTCCGAGCTTACCAATCTTGAGGAAAGTATTTGCATTTCCGGTCGATCAATGACATCATATTGGGGAGTCCGATTGGTGGAGGCACGTCTTTTTCCTTGGGAGAAAAACCTTACCGATGGCTGACTAATAAATTGGTCAGGCGGAATGGATTCATCATAATTGTCAGGTTTTAAATACCAGTTTCCTTTTCTTTTGATTAGTACGTGCCGTTTAGCGGTTTTAAATTCATTTAATGGCGTAAACCAATGCGCTTTTGCTTCTACAAGTGCATAGTTATCCCTTTGTTCTATAACCTTGGCTGAAATAGAGTCCATATCCGCATATGAAAGGGTTAATCCATCCGCTACGGATAATTCCAAGTGATGCTGCTCAGCGGACATTCCGGATTCAGGATCAAAATAAGAGTGTGCCTCCTTGAATCTTTTATAATCAACGGCATCGTAATATGCCTCAACTACCGTTTCGGGATTTTTTTCCGGTTTTTGAAATAGCAACTCAAATGTTGCCCAATAAAAAAG
>JAHDDF010000691.1 GCA_020629475.1 Saprospiraceae bacterium | reverse complement strand
GAGGATTCTGGGATGGGAACTGGAGAAGGACAATCTGATAGGTTCTTTTGAGTCCATTATGGAAGAAGGTTTCGCCCGTTATGAAACAGCTAGAATCGAAAAGGAACATTTGGAAAGGCAGATACCCCTGATACGATCCACCATAAAAATATTGGAAGGCGAATACGCCGCAAAAGGACTGAATTTTGAGGAACTGTTGAACCTTGAAATGGAACTCATCGAATATGAACTCAATATTTTGAAAACCATCATGGATAGCCATCATGCAAAGAACAGCATTGAGAGGTTCATGATTCAACAATAGAAAAATGGGAAAGAAACGTGAAGTCGCCCCTAAGGGCGATAAAACATGGTTGAAGATTGTCATCGCCTCCGTCTCGATGTTGGGAATCGGATTGCTGTTAGGATATCTCATCTTTTCTAATGGCAATGCGTCAAGCCACAATGTAGAGCATAAGGGACATCAACATTCCACGGAAGATAACATCGACAAAAATAGTGAAGGTGAAATTTGGACCTGTTCCATGCACCCCCAAATCAGACAGAACGAACCCGGCATTTGCCCGATTTGTGAAATGGATTTGATCCCTCTCGAGGCTAATACGTCCAATGACCCCCTTGTTTTGCAAATGACGGAGGAAGCCGTAAAACTTTCGGATATCCGGACTTCCGTAATAGGAGTGGAATCAGGGAGTACGGGAAAGGTTATCCGCATGACGGGTAAGGTACAATCCGATGAGCGGAATGCCTCCAGTCAGGTTGCCCATGTCAAGGGGAGGATAGAAAAACTGTATGTGAATTTTACGGGGGAGGTAGTCAATGCGGGGCAGAAACTCGCTGACATTTATGCCCCTGACCTGATTGCGGCACAGCAGGAGTTATTGGAAGCACTGAAAGTTCAAGATTACAACCCGGATTTACCCGAAACGGTGAGGCGGAAACTTAAGTATTGGAAGATAGATGAAGCAACGATAAAAAGGATAGAACAAACCGAAAGGATTCAAGAGACTTTTCCTCTATATGCTACGGAAAGCGGTATCGTTGCGAAAAGAAGAGTTGCCGTAGGGGATTATATCAACCAAGGGGAATCCTTATTCGACCTCATGGATTTGAGTAAGGTTTGGGTAATATTTGAAGCTTATGAGGAGGATTTAGCGGAAATTAGTATTGGGAATCGGATAGAATTCACGGCATCCACCATTCCCAATAGAACGTTCAAATCCAATGTCACTTTTATTGACCCGATGGTTAATCCTAATACCCGAACCATTGCCATCAGAACCGAAATTTCGAATAAGAATGGAAGGCTGAAACCCGGCACATTGGTTTACGGGGAACTCAACAAAGTCAAGATGATGAAAGGACAACCGACGGTTCCCAAAACCGCGGTTATGTGGACGGGGAAAACATCGGTGGTATACGTGAAATTGGACAGTATGGAAATTCCTTCATTCCAATACAGGGAGGTTGAAATCGGGGAGGAAATCGGTAACGGATACAGAATTATCAGTGGCTTGGAAAAAGGGGAAGAAGT
>JAHDDF010000690.1 GCA_020629475.1 Saprospiraceae bacterium | reverse complement strand
AAACGCATTGTAATAAAAATAGGATCAAGTACCCTTGTCGGGCAAAACGGCATCAAACGGGAATGGCTTGCCTCCTTTGCCCGTGATATTGCCGATTGGGCAAGACAGGGAAAAGAAATCATCGTGGTTTCTTCCGGTGCCGTGGCTTTGGGCAGGGACTCTCTTGGATTGGGGAAGAAGAAATTACGCTTGGAGGAAAAACAAGCCGCTGCCGCTTGCGGTCAGGTATTCCTGATGAATGCTTACCGCGATATTTTTTCTTGGTACGATAAGGGTATTGCCCAAATCCTATTGACCCTTTATGATTCCGAGGACAGGGAACGCTATTTGAACGCCAGACAAACCTTGGAAACGCTTTTGAAAAACGGAATTATCCCGGTGGTCAACGAAAATGATACCGTTGCCACCGCTGAAATCAAGTACGGGGATAACGACCGTCTTGCCGCTCTCGTAGCTCAAATGTGTGATGCTGATTTATTGATCCTCCTTTCCGATATCGATGGTTTGTATACGGATAACCCGAATCATAATCCTGAGGCGAAACATATTCCGGTAGTAGAACAAATCACGGATGAAATTAGCGGGATGGCGGGGGATGCGGGAACGCACTTGGGTTCCGGTGGAATGGTCACCAAAATCCTGGCGGCAAAAATCGCGGCGAGTAATGGTTGCAAAACCATCATCGCCAACGGAAATAGTTTAAATCCTTTAGCATCATTGGAACACAGGAAACACTCCCTTTTCCTAGCGGAAGGCGCCCTAGGGAATGCGAGGAAACAATGGATCAGAAACCAAATAAAAACCTTTGGTTCCATTACCATTGACGAAGGAGCCCACAAGGCATTACAAAGAGGGAGTTCCTTGCTTTCCGTAGGGGTAATTTCCTTGGAAGGTGATTTTTCCAGAGGGGATTTAATTGCCATAAAAAGCAAGGATAATATTCAATTAGCCAAAGGCATTTCCGCCTATTCCTCCGAGGAGCTTATTCGAATAAAAGGAAAAAGAAAAGAGGAACTGGAAACGATTTTAGGTTACGGCGGAAAAACGGAAGTCGTACACCGTGATAACTTAGCAATGGAGTAATTTTACGACATGGAATTACAAGCACAAATGCGCAATATCGGGCAGCAAGCCAAGGAAGCGCAAACCATTTTAAGGAATGCTTCAACGGAGCAAAAGAACCAAGCGCTTTTAGCTGCCGCTAATGCAATATTAAATCGTTCCGAAGAAATAAAAAAAGCCAATTCCGCGGATGTGGAAGCCGCAAAAGCGAAGGGTATTTCCGGCGCTTTTTTGGATCGTCTTATTTTAAATGATAAGCGGATTCAAGGCATGGCGGATGGCTTGCGCCAAATCGCGGAATTACCTGATCCGGTAGGCAGGAATCTTGCCGAATGGAAACGACCCAACGGTTTGAACATTTCCCGTGTTGCCGTTCCTTTGGGCGTTATCGGAATTATATATGAATCCCGCCCCAACGTAACGGCGGATGCGGGTGCCTTGTGCTTGAAATCCGGTAATGCCGCTATTCTTCG
>JAHDDF010000689.1 GCA_020629475.1 Saprospiraceae bacterium | reverse complement strand
ACCTGGTTCCGATAGATGCCAAGGATGTTACCGGTACGATTCAAATACAAGCGTTCTCGCCATTGACACCTACTCCCATCGTCGACTTCGAGGTTTTGGTATGTACCTGTGATTGCGAGCAAACCATCCACTTTAAGGAAAGGAGCGGCTCCGTCAGAGCCATGTGCGTGGAGGAGTTGGAGGAAACGGTTACCACTTCGGGTGTCGAGTTTTGCAATGACGTCTCCTGTGAACCTTATGCAACCAGATTAAAAGCGGGAGGAACCTATAACGATTCCTTCGAGAGTTCCTTCTCCTTGGAGTTTGAGCTCATGCCGGACGAGGTGAAAAAGTTCAGGGAATTTTCAAAGGCTAGGCATTACTGGGTTGATTTCAACGGTCAATCAAGGACAATCATCTTCAACAAGGGAGGTATTAAAGTCCGGAAAAGAAGGGATAAGAATATCGTTCAATTAAGTTACAAGTACGCCAATGAGTGAGAAGGTAAAAATTAAGGTTGACGGGGTCGTATTGGATTTAAAGGAAGGGGATTCCGTACAATTCGCGGAAGGGGTTCCCAACGTGGATGAGTTTGACCAGATAGGTAAGTCAATAACCCTTCCCATATCACTTCCCATGACCGGTAGGAACGAGGAAGTCCTGAAGGAGTTCAAGGAATACTACCCCACGACGGTAACGGTGAAGGATTGCGTCCTGGAGCAGTACGAGCTGAATCTTCAGTCATGTGATGATTTGAACGCTACTTTCAAAACGCAACTCGAGGACAGGAACGACCTTATCGGCTGTCTAGGTAAGCTAAAGTTATGCGATATCCCTTTGGATATTTACACCTTTTCCCCTTCCGGTATCGTCGGTAGTTGGGTTCAGGGAAGTTATCAAAACGGTGCGAACGTGATGCCTTTCCTCGGTGACTTCGGTCAGCTTGACGGACCGCTACGACCCGAGCAATTAAGACTTGCCTTTTCTCGCTTGTACTTACTAAAAGCAGCTTTCTGCGCTTGCGGCTGGTTATACTGCGATCCCTTTCTGGAGGGACCTTTGGGAGTAACCAAGTACGACCTACTTCTGAAGGAGGACTTTTACAATTACGAAAGGCATGGCAGGAACGTAACCTTTGAAACGGAGCTGAGTACGGATGCCCCTTCCATTCCCGGTGTATTCGCGATTAACGGCATTCCTCAGGATGTTATCATTAATGATGATGGCGGGAATTTGGTAGCCTTTGCCGGGATGTTTGAATACCAAGCGAATTATCCGGGTCCCGAATATCAATTATGCGTATGCTTTGAAGGTGAAATCGAAAACACGGATCCGACTCCCGACTCAATGACATTGGGGGTTTACGAATCGGCATTTAGTTTACAGAACTTCGGAAGTCAAAATTTCATTGTCCCGGGCAATTCTACCATTACCGTTAATTTTTGCACTCCTGTTTTCAATGTTCAAAACGGAATGGAGTTTTCTTTTTTTACTCCGGGCGCTTCCCCTAATTTGATATTCAAGGCTGGCTTTAAGATAAAGGCAATCGCCAAGAGTA
>JAHDDF010000688.1 GCA_020629475.1 Saprospiraceae bacterium | reverse complement strand
GATGAGATTAACCGTACACCTCCTAAGACCCAAGCGGCTTTGCTTGAGGCAATGCAGGAGCGTTCCGTTACGGTTTCCGGGGTTCGCCACAAATTGCCCAATCCTTTCTTTGTTTTGGCAACCCAAAACCCGATTGAGCAAGAAGGTACCTACCCGCTTCCCGAAGCTCAGTTGGACCGTTTCATGTTTAATATTAAGTTGGATTACCCGACTTACGAGGAGGAGGTTTCCGTTGTGAAAGCAACGACATCGGATAATAAGGTGGATTTGAAGAGCATCCTTTCCGGGGAGCAAATACTTTACTTCCAGCAATTGATCCGTAAAATCCCGATTGCGGATAACGTATTGGAATATGCCGTTTCCATGGTCGCCAAAACACGTCCGGGTAGAGACCGCGCCACTGCTGCGGTAAATAACTACATCTCTTGGGGTGCGGGCCCACGTGCTTCACAGTACTTGGTGCTTGGCGCAAAATGCCATGCCGCAATCAACGGTAAGTATTCCCCGGATATCGAGGACGTACAAGCCATTGCTAATTATGTATTGCGCCACCGTATCGTAAGGAATTACAAGGCGGAAGCGGAAGGCATGACGGAAGAGAAAGTAATCGAGGGCTTGTTCTAAACAAAGCCTTGAAAATATTCGAAGGGGAAATTGCTTATCGCGATTTCCCCTTTTTTGATCCTATTACTTCAGTCTCCCGACGATTGCTTCAGTCTCCCGACGATTGCTTCAGTCTCCCGACGATTGCTTCAGTCTCCTGACTGAAGCAAAACAAAAAAAATCTCAAAACACCACTCACATTTTCCTCCTCTTTCATCTATACCATTGAACAGCATGCAAATTATTTCACTCGTGCTTGAAACGTAAGCTACACTAAGCAATTATGTTGCTATCTGTTGATTTTGCAAAATGCTAAAAATTAAGACGTTAGATGCTAGACATTAGATTGGGTTTTATTTTAAAGCTAAAATTTGTCTAACATCTAAAATCTAGCGTCTAACGTCTGAATGACAAGATTTTAGGCAATTGCTCTTCTTGAAAAGAACAACAGAATTTCTTAGCAGAGCTTACATTCAAGAGGCACGAATCCAAAAAACACGATACGATGAAACGGATTTTTGTAATGGCTTTATTAATGGCGGGTAGTTTTGCCGCTTTTTCACAAACCGGTACGACCAAAGTAAAGGAAACCCACAGGGTGGAACTCTCCTTTACGGGCGACGTGGAAGACGATTCCAAAACCATGGTGGCATGGGATGTACTCGAAGCATCCGGCGCCTTGATGGAACTTTATATGGGCTTGGAAGTTAGCGGCGCGGAAACTGAGCGGGGCGCCGATATCGAGGCTGTCCTAAGTGGTTACACCGAGGGCTATGTTAGCCGATATGCCATATTGGCATTGGAAACGCTTATGAATAACTTCACGGAGGAAGAGTTAAACGAGATGCTTACTTTTTTAAAGTCCGATGCCGGGCAAGGTTTGGTTGGCTTCAAGGGAGCGTTCCTAAAGGATTGTATTATTCCGGGCTTGGATGA
>JAHDDF010000158.1 GCA_020629475.1 Saprospiraceae bacterium | reverse complement strand
CGCGTACACGTCCGCAGGCGTGCCCGCCACGCCCCGCACCTGCTCCGGCGCCATAGTTCACGGCTATGGTTCCGTCGCCCCTCAGATCCCCGAGGAAGGAAATGGAACGTGAAAACCTATCCTCCGCTACCAAGTTAAAACCGAATCCTCCTTCAGCATTATTGATTCTGGTGTAGGATTTTACGGTTTTATCATGGTTTAAATAAAGGATGTAGCCCCAGCCTTCATTTTGTTGGTTGGCACCGGTCATTAAATCCGGGACGCCGTCGCCGTTTAAATCGCCTACGGCACATAGCGCGTGCCCGAAGTTTGCCCCTTCGGAGCCATTGGGGTTTGCGCCAAGTGTTAGCGTATCGGTAAAACCATTTAGCCCTTCGGTGATTTTGAGTTTGGATTCCACGTTAAAGGAGCTGCTGTTTAATGAAAGTATCCAAATGGCACCTTTTCCGCCGTCGGATGTAAAGGCACCTACCGCCATTTCCAATGTGCCGTCGTTGTCGATATCCCCTAGCATTGCCGCTTCCCTTCCGCCGAATTTGTCGTTATCCGCTAATCCGTCCCCGAAGCCCCCGCTGCTAGAACTAATGGTGACGGTATTTTCCGTTACGACTTGAGAGGCATTATCCAAGAATATGATATCGATAGCTCCTCGGTTGGTTCCTCCGTCGTTCGAATTCGGGTCACAAGCCACCAAGTCAATTCTTCCGTCATTATTTATATCCCCGATAGCGGAAAGCCCCTGGGCAATGATACCCGGGTTTTTTACGTAATTCTTTACGGTTCCATTACTATTAAGGTGGATAATATATAATGCCTGATTGGAGGAAGAAGGAGCGGACGCCGCTATATCAGGAATTCCGTCATTGTCATAATCCCCGATTCCTGCCACACCGTATCCGAAAAAATTATTCTCAAGGAGGGTTTCATTAAACCCGCCTTCTAGCATGGAAATTTTTTGATTCCCTTGGACTGTTCCGTCACTGTTTAGAAAAACGATATAAACCGCGCCGGCATCCGTAGCACCGTCATCGTCCGAGCGGGCACCGATGACGAGATCCATTATGCCGTCACCGTTGATATCACCTGCCTTATCATGATCGCGACTAAACCTATCCCCGGGGTCCAAATCGGCTTCCATGCCGTTTGACCCGTCCTCGATTTTCACGTATCCATCAGGGCCCCATTGGATGCTTGTTTGTGAGCTAAGGAAGTTTACTGAAAATACTAGTAATAATACAGGTAGAGTAAGTTTCATAGACCTTGGTTTTTTCGTTTTACGTTGGACTTTTCTTTTATCGTAAAGTTTAATGCGGTGGTTGATATGGGTCTGTGCCGGAGTTCTAAACATGCACTGGAATACCGTACTTTTCGGAAGTGAAAAGCATTTAAAATGAATGGCACTAAACGGAATAAAAAACAACAAACCAAAGATAGTCTCGGGCTGTGTCCGAGATTCGGTGTACGCCCAAATTTGAATACCGACTAAACCTAAAAAAAAGCCACCGATGTCATTTGGTTGCACCAAACGACTAAAACACCACCCGAAACGGCAGTAATTCCCCCTCCATCAACGGAAACCGAATAGCCGGATCATTTTCCATAAACGCTTTAGCCGCGTCCTCGTTTTCCGCTTGAAAAACCACCAAGCCCTTATTCTTATCTTCCGTAATTTCTAAATCCGTTCTACCCACGAAGGTAGCGATACCATCTTCATGGGCTTTTTTCAAATAATTAAAATGCGCTTGAATAGCGGCATTTTCCGCCTCCTGCCAAGCGGCAGGATTGCGGTATTTCGGTAAAAGTTGAATGAAATAAATAAAGCTTTTCACAAGGGAATTACTTCGCCATTTTTTCAATATAAGCCCTCAAGTCCTCCATTTGTTGGTTCGTTAGTTTCTCCACCGGATATTGCGGCATATAAGCACGCTTGCCGGGGTAGGAGGGCGCACCGTAGCGACTCACCTGATAAATGGAATACCTGCCGTAACTATCGAAATGGGATTCCAAGAAGGAATGGGATAATTTATGGTCATCCAATTCGAACATGGAATATTTCTTTCCGTCATGACAATGCAAACAACTGAGTTGGTAAATGTGCTGACCGTTAGCCGCATTGCCCTGCTTGTCGTAACCCTTCTTGGCGTCCTTGGGCGCATCCGTAAAATGAGCGGGTGCCGCCTTGAGGAATTTCCCGTTGAGCATTTCCACGGCTTCCTTGTTTTTACCCTCATTAGCGTAAGCCCTCAACTGTCCGATTTCCTCATCGGAAATATTCAAATCATCAAGCTTGAGATCCAAGGACCATAAGTAAGCCAAAACGGATTCCAACTCCCAGTTTTTCAAGGGACGTCCTTGGGCACATTCCACGGCGCAAAGCTGAATGGCTTCCTTCAAATCCGTATGCGCTTTCCCAATTCTAGGGTTCCAAGCGTATTTCTTCTGATAATCGTCATTATAAAAGGTAGTACGATTTACCGCACCATATAAAGAGGTAGCCTGCAAATAAGGCAATTCATTCTCGATGCAATAATTCAAACGCGCTTGCGGATCCACCTTGGATAAATCCGGATCATCCTTCACCATATTGTGGCAAGAGGTACACTTGAAATGCTTGCTCTGGCGCTTGGTTTTTTTACCGCGTCTGTCGGTTGTAACACCGTCAAGGACGAGTTCCTTTCCTTGGCGTACCATTTCCGCATCCGAGTTTTCCATGGCATGCGCGGCGGGTTCCTCCCCGAAATATTCCAACACCTGCGCTACGGAGGACTGCCGACCAATGGTACCGCCGTCCCCTAGTTCAAAGGAGAAGCCCGCAAAGGCGAGAATCCCGAAAAGAATGATGGATGCAAAGACTAGATTCCTTCTCATCGCTCCTTGGATTTAGAGGTTGAAATGTCGGGAAATACCGAAACTGATTCTGAACTGTCCTTCAGCCCAGCTGCTTCTGGTGTACGGGATGTAATCCGTTTCCAAAAGACCTGTGGCATTGGTGAAATTAACTTGGAAGATATGCCCTCCCGTTTCCATTTCTATCCCAACGCCAATGGCGGGATAATAATTGTTGTCCCTCGTACGGATATCGGAAAAGGGAATATTAGCGTCCGCGATGATGCCGAATACCTTCGAGATTTGAAGCCTAGCACCTGCCGCAACGTAGAAGATGCCATTGCTGTCACCCGGAAAAACGATATTTCTATGGACGTAACCCGGTGAAACCTGCATGGAAAAGCGCTCCCCGAATTTACGGGCGATAATGACCTGTCCGGAATACGCCAAACGGTGCGCGAACTTATCAAAGAATTGGATGGCTTCCGGATTGTCCACTTTTTTCTGCGTGGAGAAACTAGCCAATCCCACGAATGTCATGGTCAATGGAGAACCGCCTTCTTTTTTCTGTTTTAAGAAACGGTACTTGGCTGTTCCTGCTAGATTTTGGAAAAGCCCTTGGCTTCCTTTCACCCTTGCTAGGCCAATGGTAATATCGTTAGTAATACCGTATTCCGCACCAATGGAAACATCCGCGGCATTCTCCAATCCGAAGAAGTTGGACCAACCACCGTTGTCACCCGCCGCATCCCCGAACTTGTGGGCGATACGGATGTCCAAGACGTTCTTGGGCAAGGTTTCCGTAGAATGCATGTTTACGATGCGGGTGGATTTAAAGGTTTGGAACACAAAAGGGGAATCCGCATTGTCATCCTGTGCCTGAATAAGAAGGGCACAAAGAAGGAGGGGAAGCAAGAAGCTTATCTTTTTCATATCCGTTGATTTCGAATTGATTTTGTAAGGAGAGGAAGGAATTAGTTTTCGGGAAAACCCGCGTCCGCCCAGCATTGGAGTAATTCCAATTCCTCATCGGTAAGATCCATGGGGCTGTTCTGGGCATAATTAGGTGGCATTCCCATATTAGGATCGTCCTTAAGCGTGAATACCCTTTCCTCGAATTTCCCGTTGGTAATCACGTCTTGCATTCCCGCTAAGGTGGTATAATTACCGGGTGCGCCGCCGCCGTGACAAGAGCCATCATTGCAGTTGGTGTCTATAATGGTCTGTATTTGATTGTCATAGGTTACGTCACCGGCAATTTCGCAGGGAGTAGGTTCCGCAATCGTTACTATATCAGAGGTGCA
The DNA here is from genome assembly GCA_020629475.1 of Saprospiraceae bacterium. Classification (GTDB taxonomy): domain Bacteria; phylum Bacteroidota; class Bacteroidia; order Chitinophagales; family Saprospiraceae; genus JAHDCE01. The sequence goes on along the minus strand of JAHDDF010000158.1, from coordinate 5,536 downwards.
TGCGGCAAATAAACCCATGCAGGTAAAAAAGGCGAGTACTATTCTCTTATTCATATGTCCGTGATAATTTGATTTTGAAATATATAAATATTTAAGGGAAAGGGAAGATTATTTCACTGACTGAACCAAGAAATAGTATATAACGTTGAAAGATGGAATATCCCCGACCGTTTTGTAATTTTGCGAGCAGAAAATTGAAATTGATATGTATCCTGTTGAATTAACCACCCCAATGGCAAAAGATCTTACCGATAACGGTTTTGAAGGTCTTTCCACCCCTGAAGCAGTTACTGAAGTATTAAGCCAAAAAGAAGGAACCACTTTGGTAGTGGTAAACTCCGTTTGCGGTTGTGCGGCGGCGAATGCCCGTCCCGGGGCTAAAGATTCCTTGAACAACGAAAAGAAGCCGGACCGTTGCGTTACCGTATTCGCCGGCGTTGATAAGGATGCCGTAAATAAGGCGCGTGAGTTTATGCTGCCTTATCCTCCATCCTCTCCGTCCATTGCTTTGTTCAAGGACGGGAAGTTGGTCCACTTCCTTGAGCGCATGCACATTGAAGGACGTTCCGCGGCAATTATCTCCGCTAATCTTAAGATGGCGTACGATAAGTTCTGCTAGGACAATATCCTAAGTAATACAACCCGATTCGGCTTTGCCGAATCGGGTCTTTTTGGTTCAGGTACATTTGTACCTGAACCAAAAAGGTCTGAAAGACCGCTGCATTCAAAGAGGAGGGTTTCAACCCTTCGGATCTGATGTCCCTCGATACAACCGAAGGACCAACTCCATGTTTTTGTTTTAAAACAATTTAAAAACAAAAAGTTTGTAAATAATTTGATTTATAGAAACAATTAGTTTTAATTTGTGGTTATAGTAATGAGGGTAGTAACAAAAGCACCCTTGTTTAAAACATACTTTCTGATACTTACTAAGACGATTTAAAATTTTTAGCCATGAACGCTCCCGTTACCGAAACCATGAAGAAAAGCATCCTTAGCCCGGGCCTTTTTGTACGTGTAGGCATCATCTTGATTGCCGTCTACATTTTTATGCACAAGGAGGTGAACCTAGAATTAAACCTGCAAAATATTGCCACGGAACAAACCACAAAAGACAATAAGGAAAAGGAGGCGGGAGCTGAAGTTCCCGAAGACGGGCTCTCCGAGAATGCTTCGGAGGGACCGTCTATTTTAGCTTCCCTTTCCGGTGTTTTTAGAAAGAAAAAACAACCGGAGCCCAAGGCGACAAAAGTGATGTTTGTGGCACAACCCACCCTAGCGGAAGTAGGTAGTGATCAAATCAAGGATTACGTGGAGCGCTTTGGTCATGTAGCGGTAAGTGAAGCACGGAAATTCGGAATTCCTGCCTCGATTACCCTAGCAAACGGTATTTACCAAAGTTCCGCAGGACGTTCCGTCCAAGCCAAGGAGGCGCACAATCATTTTTCCCTGCCCTGTACCGCGGATTGGGACGGGATGATGAAAGATGTAAACGGAAAATGTTTCCGCAAATACGAAAGTGCCTGGGCAGGATTCCGTGGACACAGCCGCTTTATTACCAATACCTATCCCCAATTAAAAAAACTCGGCAAAAAAAATCATCAAGCTTGGGCAAAAGCCTTGCAAAATGAAGGTTTCAATAAGGATCCCAAGCTTGAGCGTGAATTACTTCGCATCATCAAGGAATATGACTTATCAAGGTTTGACCAATAGGGTACAAGTTCTTGGAGGAGACGGGAACGTATACCTATGAGAATTCCATGTTTGCATTCCTAGGGCGGCTTCACTTGAAGTCGCCCTTACCTTTTGTAATAAATGTGTTCCGTGACTACTTAAAACAAGGGATTTTACTTCGTAATAATATGTTTTTTTTAGTCATTCATCATATTCCGGATTACCTTATAATTGTACTCAAGAGCCGGAAGTTTTTTCAATTTATTTTGAGTAAAACGAAGAAAGGGCACAGTTCTAAGGAACGTGCCCTTTTCTTTTTTATCAGCATCTAAGGGCTACTGATTTCAAGGAAATCAGTAGCCCTTAGTTTTATCTTTTACCCTCCAAGGAAAGTTATCCACATTCCGTTAGTGGATTTCGATATCCGCATCGTTTTAAAACTTTACCTTTGCCCCCGAATTATTTCAACTCTCATACGATGACGATCGACCAACTGGAAAAAACCGCCTCACAGGTGAGGCGGGACATTATTCGAATGGTTCACGCGGTTTCCTCCGGTCACCCCGGTGGATCCTTAGGTTGCGCGGACTTTTTCACCGCCATGTATTTCGAAATCATGGATCATGATCCGTCCTTTAACATGGACGGGAAAAACGAGGATATGTTCTTCCTCTCCAACGGGCATATTTCTCCCGTTTGGTATTCCGTATTGGCAAGGAGCGGCTACTTCCCCGTTCCCGAGCTATCCACTTTCCGCCACCTTGATTCACGTTTGCAAGGACACCCGGCTACCCACGAGGGGTTGCCCGGAATTCGCGTTGCTTCGGGTTCCTTGGGACAAGGGCTTTCCGTTGCCATCGGTGTGGCTTTATCCAAGCGCCTTAACGGCGATGATAAAACCGTGTATTGCCTTACCGGCGATGGTGAATTGCAAGAAGGGCAAATCTGGGAAGCGGTAATGTATGCTTGCCATAATAAGGTGGATAACCTAATTGCCGTGGTGGATTGGAACGGACAGCAAATCGACGGTTCCAATGATGACGTACTTACCCTTGGGGACCTTCCCGGAAAATGGGAATCCTTCGGTTGGCAAGTGATGCACATGGACGGTAACAATATGGCGGATGTCCTTAAGGTCATGGCGGAAGCCAAGGCGGCATTGGGGAACGGCAAGCCCGTTGTTGTCCTCATGAAAACCGAAATGGGACAAGGTGTGGACTACATGATGGGAACCCACGCTTGGCACGGAAAAGCACCGAATGATGAACTCAAGGACAAGGCACTTGCCCAACTTGAGGAAACCCTTGGTGATTACTAAACAACCCCAAAGCAAAAATCAAATCCAATGTCAGAAATTACGGCATACGATAAAAAAGCTACCCGTGACGGTTTCGGTGCGGGTTTAGCGGAAATAGGAGCAAGCAACCCGGATGTAGTAGCGCTTTGCGCTGATTTGGTGGGTTCCTTGAAAATGCAACAATTCATCAAGCAATCCCCGGAGCGTTTCTTCCAGGTAGGAATTGCGGAAGCGAATATGATGGGTATCGCGGCAGGGCTTGCTACGGCAGGTAAAATCCCTTATACGGGAACCTTCGCGAATTTCTCTACGGGCAGGGTTTATGATCAAATCCGCCAGTCCATCGCATACTCCCATAAGAACGTAAAAATTTGTGCTTCCCACGCGGGATTGACCCTAGGGGAAGATGGTGCTACCCACCAAATTCTTGAGGATGTAGGTATGATGAAAATGCTTCCGGGCATGACCGTTATCAATCCTTGTGATTATGCGCAAACCAAGGCGGCAACCATCGCTATCGCGGAGCACCACGGACCGGTATACTTGCGTTTCGGTCGTCCGGGATGGCCCGTATTTACACCCGCTGACCAGAAATTCGAAATCGGTAAGGCATTGCATTTACAATCCGGTTCCGACGTTTCCATTTTTGCCACGGGGCACTTGGTGTGGAATTCCATTGAGGCGGCTAAAATTTTAGCGTCTGAAGGGATCAGCGTTGAAATCATCAACATCCACACCATTAAGCCTTTGGACGAGGAAGCCGTTCTTGATTCCGTTAGCAAAACGGGAGCGGTAGTTTCCGCGGAAGAGCATCAGCGCCACGGTGGTTTGGGTGATAGCATCGCTCAATTATTGATGAGAAAAATGCCTGTTCCCATGGAATACGTTGCCGTAAATGACTCCTTCGGGGAGAGCGGCAAACCGGCACAATTACTGGATAAATACGGCTTGGGCGTAAATGACGTCGTAACCGCCGTAAAAAATGTCTTAAAGAGAAAGTAATTTTTTCTTTTTGGGCATTTATATGAATCATAATAATGCCTAACATTGTTAAAAGACCTAAGGCACTCATTTTGCCTTAGGTCTTTTATATTTGCGACCTACTTTACCTACACCCACACCATTTTGAGTTGGGTATAATCATTAAGAAATGAAATTCGGAACCAAAGTAATTCATGCGGGCATTAAGCCGGACCCTGTATCAGGCGCCGTAATGACCCCGATATACCAGACTTCCACTTACGTACAGGAAGCACCCGGTGTCCACAAGGGATATGAGTACGCACGTACCCAAAATCCTACAAGGGATGCCTTGCAAAATAACTTAGCCGCCTTGGAAAACGGTGCGGCTGCCATCTGTTTTAGCTCCGGTTTATCCGCGATGGACGCGGTGATCCGTTTGCTGAATCCGGGTGAGGAAGTAATCAGTACCAATGACCTTTATGGTGGTTCTTACCGTCAGTTGGTAAAGGTACATGCGAGATACGGTATCAAATCCAATTTCGTGGATATGACGGACGCGGAAAACGTCCGTGCCGCTATTTCCGAGGATACGAAAATGATTTGGGTGGAGACTCCCACCAATCCCATGTTGAATATCGTGGATATCGAGGCGGTATGTAAAATCGCCAAGGAGAAAAATATCTTGGTTTGCGTGGATAATACCTTCGCTTCCCCTTACCTCCAAAACCCGATTGACCTAGGAGCGGATATCGTTCTTCACTCTTGTACCAAGTACTTAGGGGGTCACTCTGACGTGGTAATGGGTGCCGTTATTGTCAAGGAGGAATCCATGGCGGATCACTTCCTGTTTATCCAAAATGCGGTGGGTGCGGTTCCCGGACCACAAGATTGTTTCTTGATGTTAAGAGGTATCAAAACCCTACACCTCCGTGTTCAGCGTGCCTGTGAAAATGCGGCAAAAATCGCGGATTGGTTGAAGGAGCATCCCAAAGTAAACCGCGTAAATTATCCGGGCTATGCTTCTCATCCCGGGCATGAAATCGCTAAGCGCCAAATGCGGGGCTTCGGCGCTATGGTCTCCTTTGATTTGAAAGGGGATGACTATGACGTAGCAAAAGGAATCATGACGGCAACGCATTATTTCCTTCTTGCTGAATCCCTAGGAGGCGTAGAGTCCTTAATTGGTCATCCGGCTTCCATGACGCACGGTTCCATCCCAAGGGAAGAGCGCTTGAAAGTAGGCTTAACGGATTCTCTTATTCGTCTTTCCGTAGGCGTTGAGGACGTAGAGGATTTGTTGGGGGATTTGAAGAAGGCGTTGGGCTAGGAGTAAATAAAAAAAATAAAAATGCCTCCGAGGTTTCTAAAACCTCGGAGGTATTTCTGTTTCTTAAGCGGCGATAAGGACGCACACGAGAAACGCGGCAATCGCCAGAATAATCGGTACGACTTTCATGGTTAGTATGTTTTAAAGTGTGTAAAAACGGAATCTCCCTTTCCGCGTACATATGACTAACACATCTAAACCGGAAATAATTTCAAATCAGTGGGTTATTTATGACAAGATTAACAAAAATATCAAAGGCTGCCGGACGAAGTCGG
>JAHDDF010000157.1:5733-9691 GCA_020629475.1 Saprospiraceae bacterium | reverse complement strand
TTGGGTTCCCAGAGGATGGCGGTTTGATCGCCGCGTTCAGGGATGTGCCTATCCAGACAGTTGTAGGTAATATTGAGTTTTCCGTTAAGGAACCATTTCACGTCCGGACCATCAAAATCCCACTCCAAAACCTTATCAAAAGGTTTTATCCAAGTAAAGGTTTCCGCTTGTTCTTTCCAAAACCCTTCCGGGTCATTTACGCTTCTTTGGTATTGTTCTTTGTAGTGTGCTAGGTCGCGGATTTGCAAGGTCATGATTCCGTCGGTTTTATTCGATGTTGAAAATGCAACGGAAGTTAATAACTAATAGCGGATCAATAAAATTCATAAGAATACTCCAAGGAAAAAGTAGGAACAATCTTCCCTTCTTGAAAGGCTTCCGCGGAGCGGATGAGGTCATTGTCAAAATATTCCAATCTGTAGATATAATCATCCTCATCTATGCCCATACAAGGATCAAAAAACACCTTTTGATATTCGATTACTCTCCCTTTATTATCATAAACGAAGCGAACAATCCGGGTTTCTATTTCCCCTATGTAATTTTCATAAGCTCTTACCCTACGTAATAATCGTTGTCGTGAATCATATTCGAAAGTAGTCAAGGAAATTTCCTTGCCGTATTTTAGCATTTTTGAGGATAGCATATTACAATTTTCATCAAACTCCTTGACGACCCTGATGCTATCATTTTTTATTATGGTTTCCTTTCTTCCTTCATTTTCATACCGGACAATCTCGAAAGGAGCATACTGTTCCTCCGGTTCTGCGGGAATAAAATTTACAACACTGTCCTTGGATTTATTGATCCAGTATACGCCTAGATAATTATCATTCTCGTCATACTCACTTTGGTAAGCGGTACCGGTTCGCCCAAAGTCGTAATAGATTTCATTCCCTCTTTTATCGTACTTGAAATACTCCCTGTGGCAACCGCCATAGCAGGTAGCTACGATGCAACTCTTCACCTTATTCTTGACGAGCATTTCCTTGGGGTTCGCCAAGCCCTCTTGTGCTTGGGAAAGCACGGAGGTTCCTAGGAGTAATATTACAATGAGATATCTCAATCCTCCGGAATTAATTTCTCCATTACGAGCTTTAACTTATCCCTTCCCAAGGATTTTTTCTTGATCATTTCCAATGCTTCGGGATGATCCGCCAAGAAGGATTTCATTTGCTTGTAAAATGAACTTTGACGGGACTTGAGCTTTACCAGTTGTCCTGACTTTTCAAAATAATACAGATAGATAGCGTTTGAATCAAAATCAGCGGCACCATTAGCACCCGTACCACCCCAATCTTGATCCAAGGTCAAAACGGAAAACAATTTCATGCCTTGCCGTTCAATCTCCAAACACATGAATTCGGGCTTGCTGGCATCGGGTAGTTTTTTCAGGAAGTAGGATTTATCACCATGTCTGATTTCCTTGATTTGATTCTTGGCCGGAAAAAGATAATCACAACCATTATCCGTCTTCACCTTAAACTCTTGAAACACCCCATCTTTTACTTTCGAGAGATGATTCATCCCCCGCACATAAGCCTCCACTACGGAACCGTCCCTCATATGGAGTTCCACTTGGGTTTGGTGTTTACCGCATTGAGCGGAAGCCAAACCGGAGAAAAACAGGAGAAGAGCAAGTATACTAAGTCTCATTTCTATCATTTTTACAAAGATACGTTGATAGTATAACGTCGTTTAAAACCCAAAAGTGATTTCACCGTTCATACTTTAAGTCGTAAATTGGGAATCTTAAAGCTTTTGGATGATGGATGCAATGATTCAATACTTCGAGGCCATGCCTTCGCTGCATAGGTCCTTACTTTTGGTAGGTGGATTAACGCTGTTTTTCTTGATTGAACAAGCGGTGCCTTTATTCTCCTTGACCTATAACCGAACCAAACATACGCTCCAGAATTTATTCTTCACACTAACCACCGTTATTATCAACTTTGCGATGGCGGGTATCTTAGTACTCTCCGCCAAGTGGGTAACCAATAATCACTTCGGTATCATCAACTGGTTGGACATGCCTTTATGGGCAACCATTATCGTTGGTTTAATGCTCATGGATCTTGTTGGTGCTTGGTTGGTACATTGGGTAGAGCATAACGTAAAATTCCTTTGGCAATTCCACGTTATCCACCACACGGACCAGCATGTGGATACTACTACGGCAAACCGCCACCATCCCGGCGAAAGCGTTATGCGTTTCCTCTTTACCACCGCCGCGGTTTGGATTGTGGGTGCTCCCATTTGGTTGGTGTTCTTGTACCAAACTTGTTCCTTGGTTTTATCCCAATGGAACCACTCGAACATGAAAATGCCGGAAAGCGTGGATCGCATCCTTCGCCTTGTGGTTTGTACACCTAACATGCACCGTGTTCACCACCATTATCGCCAACCTTATAGTGATACTAATTACGGTAATATCTTCTCTTTTTGGGATCGTATCTTCGGGACGTATTCCGTGGTGGAAAACACCAAACTCAAGTACGGTGTGGATACTTACATGGACAAGAAAGAAGCGGATTCCATTGGCTTCCTTTTGAAGTTACCGTTTATCGGTCACCGTCCGCATATTGATTATGATACTGAGGAGAAGTTGTAACCCAATCGTCAACTGCAAACCCAATATCAGGTCTTCCGACCTGATATATAAATTAAATTATTCCGTCAGGTCAGAAGACCTGACTGCGGGGGAAGGCCTGACGACGGGATGTATTTTTTTAATGTTCTTTCCAATATCTTTTTGATGCGCTTGCGTAAAACCAAGGGCTGAATTACTTCAATGGAATCACCGAATCCAAGGAGCATTCTTTCCAATTCGTAATTGATACAAACCTTGATGGAAAAGGTGATATGCCCGCCTTTGTGTCGTTCCACAATTTTTTGGCTTTTGTGGAAAGGTTTGGTTTCCACGTAAGGCGCATTGCTTCTCATTACCTTAAAAACGACTTCTTTTACATGCTCCGGCGGAAAGACTGTTACACCAATGGTATGCTTGTAATATTCGTCACCGTCAAAGCCGTCGTCCTTGTATTCCGTCTTTAAATCCCAAGCAATTTTTTTAATTCGATCCAAGGCGAGCGTCAGGATTTGACCGTTCTCTTCCCGCTTCCCTACAAGGAACCAACGGTTATTATACTCCTTGAGGATATACGGATGGAAAACTTGTTCCAGAGGCTCCCGCGCCTTGAAGGATTGATAAGAAATTTTTAGAACGGTCTTCTTTAAAATGGCTTGATATAAAACGTCTAGATGTTCTAATCCTCTTAAATCTTCATTTTTATCCAAATGGATAATGGCGGATTGTTTCGTCTTTTCCGTGTGGACTTTATCCTCCAATCTTTGGATGATTCCGCCTAGCTCCGAAAACAAGGAAAAGTCCTTGAATTGCTTGAGCATTTCAACGGTTTCAGAAAGTACCGCCATATCGTTTTCCGTAATGGGGATATCCGTTATCGAATAATTCTCTTCCTCGTAGGTATAGTATTTTTTATCGTAAACGATGATGGGCGCATTGTATCCAAGCTTATCACTGCGCATGACTTGGATGTCCAACTGCACGGTGCGTTTACTTACGTTCACGTCCTTGCCCTCGTATTCATACAAAGCATCCGAGCAGGCTTCTATTAGATTTTCAAGTGTCCATCTCCTAGCCCGATTCTGCAAGCATTTGTCGATGGTTTTATAGCGGATAAGCGCGTTTTTGTTTTGTGCCATTTTTGGAAATATTTTCTTCCCCCATGTCAGGTTTTTCAACCTGACATCTCGTTTTTCAACGCATTAAATGTCAGGTTGGAAAACCTGACATGGGGGCGATTTTATTTTGAAATTATAATTTTATTTTTCACTACGCAAATTAATTGCGCAGCAAGTCTTGAACTTTGAATTGTGATTCGGATGAAACGCTATTGTCAGGTTAGAAAACACTGACGGATGAGCATGCGAAATA
>JAHDDF010000157.1:0-5633 GCA_020629475.1 Saprospiraceae bacterium | reverse complement strand
ACAACATTATTATTAATTTCAAAATCGGGTAAAATGAACTTGATGGAAAAAATCACCGGTAAGGATTTAATCAACCTAGGCTTCGAAGGCGGAAATTGGTTCAAGGAAGCCATTGCGCATATCAACGAAACCGGGATAAGAGGTGATGAGATGATGGCTTTCTTGGAGCAGTTCAAGCCTGAGCCGATGATTGAGCTTCACGCTTCCCCGGTTCCATTCTCCGTGAACATCCGTGCGGAAAACGAGCTAGAAAAGGACAACGTGGATAAGGTTATCGAATCCATGAAGAACTTGATGCGTACGCCTACCGTCGTTGGCGGTGCGATCATGCCTGATGCTTGTCCGGCAGGACCTAAGGGTACTATTCCGGTAGGTGGCGTGGTTGTAGCGAAGAATGCCATTCACCCGGGTATGCACTCCGCGGATATTTGCTGCTCCGTGATGTTGACGGATTTCGGGAAGGCTGATCCTAAGGCAATCTTGGATGCGGCTCATTTGAGTACGCACTTCGGTCCGGGCGGACGTAAGCGTGGTGAGCAGTACCGTTTGTCCGACGAGTTGATTGCGTTGTTCGAGGGCAACGTTTTCTTGAACTCCGACAAGATGCTAAGCATGGCGCGTGAGCACATGGGTACGCAAGGCGACGGTAACCACTTCTTGTTCGTGGGACGTTCCGCTAAGACGGGCAACACCATGATGATTACCCACCACGGTTCCCGTGCCCCGGGCGCGATGCTGTACAAGGAGGGCATGAAGGTGGCGAACCGTTTCCGTATGAAGTTGTCCAAGGAAACCATGAAGCAAAACGCTTGGATTCCGTTCGATTCCGAGGAAGGGCGTAACTACTGGGACGCTTTGCAAATCATCCGTAAGTGGACGAAGGCGAACCACGAGGTAATCCATGATGCCGTGGCGGAGCGTTTGGGTATCTCCATCGAGAACCGTTTCTGGAACGAGCACAACTTCGTGTTCCGCGACGGGGACTTGTTCTACCACGCGAAGGGTGCTACGCCATTGGACGCTAAGTATATGCCTGACGTTACCGGCCCGCGTTTGATTCCTTTGAACATGGCCGAGCCGGTTTTGATTGTGGAGGGGGACACTACTGACTCCAACCTTGGCTTCGCACCACACGGTGCGGGTAGAAATTTGTCCCGTTCCGCGCATAAGCGTTCCAAGGAAGGACGTACCAATTTGGAGGTTTTCCTAGAGGAAACCGAAGGTTTGGATGTTCGTTTCTTCTCCAAGGAGATTGACGTGTCCGAATTGCCGTCCGCGTACAAGAACGCCGCTGCCGTTCGTACCCAAATGGGGGAGTTCGGTTTGGGTACCGTTCTTGACGAGGTGATGCCTTACGGATGTATCATGGCGGGTGATTGGGAGAAGAACGCGCCGTGGAGGAAGAAGAGAAGGAAGCGTCGTCAGTCAGGAGACTGACGACATCTAATATTTGTCGGGTGGTGCAACCACCCGACATCTTTTTTTGGTGTAAGCACCCGACATTTTTGTTTTTTGGCAACCGCCTGACGTCTTTGTTTCGCCCCTGTTATCTTTTAGTTTTCTTGGATATAGCGAATACTTTTATTGAAATAGCTCTTCAGGTTCCGCTCCATATGCGTAGTCCATTCCGGTTCCAAATCGTTTTTCCTTCTTTGGATTTCCGCCATGGTGTAGGCAATGATTTGCTGGGGTAAATACCCTTGGGCGGATGCGGACCAACCGCCCCAACCATCACCCGAAGACCATTGCTTGAACTTGAATTTTGAATTTCCCAAAAAGATGCCGAATCCATAAGCGATGACTGCCATATCCGTCAGGAACTCGTTTTCAGTTTCCTCAAAATAATACCCTTTTTCCTCCATAATGAGGTAATGGCTTAATTCGTGGGCAATGGTCGCAATCAAGGACGTGGTGTCCTTTAATTGTCCCACCTCAATCAAAATTGAATTCTCCTCACCGTCTTGTAGATAAAGACCCACAGCCCCTTTACTTTCCCTTTGGGTACTCATTCCCATACCAAGGTCGGTATGGCTTTGGTCATAGAAATCTAAATAAATCCGCCTTGTATTCAATTGGAAATAATCCCCGAGGATATCCAGGATGAATTCAGCATCCTCTTCGGTACCCCGAAAGTCATAGGGAAAATATTTCTTGGTGGGCGTAAACGTAGGTTGTTCACAAACATCAATGAAGTTGGTTTGAAACCAATCCAACTTTTCCTCCACCCATACCTTATCTTCCTCGGTTACGGGACATTTTGCTTTTCGTTTCCAGAACATGGTTCCTAGTAACGTATCAGGGATTCCTCAATATTTTCCTCGTACTTGGCGCAGAATTTTTCGATGTTGGCCGCGTCCATTCCACAGTCGGTGATAACGCCGTTTGAAATGAGTTTCTTTACGAAGTTCTTTCTGGTAAAGATGTAGGAACGGGTAGTGAAAGATTGGTCTTTTCCTACGAAGATTACTTTGTTGTATAATCCATCGTTTTGTCCTACACCGGTACGAATATACTTGAGTAAAATGGTATGCTCACCGTCCATGGTTTCGAATTCCACGTGGTTAAGGTCACCATCATATTTCATGCATTGAACGCCATCGACTAGGACTTTTCCTTTTTTGAGTTTTACGTCTTGGGCTTGGATGATCCCGAATAAGAATAATGCGAAGGTAAGTAGTAAGAGGTGTTTCATTGTTGGTGTGTTTTTCAGTAAAAAAATCAAAGCTCAAAAATAGGGAAATAAATGGGGTTTTACTTTAACGTCTATTTTGGACGTTTAACGCCTAGGATTTATTCTTTTGTCGGGGAAGACGCATGCAATGCGTCTCTACATTCAAAATATTCCCGTGCTTCAATCACAGGGTTTTAATTTTCCTTTTTTCTTCAGGGTGATAATTCGTTTTCTATTCTTTACCGTATCGGAATAAACGGGATGGATTGTTCCTCGTCTATCATGATCTATTGAAACAAACCATCTTGCGTTTACCTTTCTGCCTTTACATGTTGCCGGATTTACGATTCCCCAACCCGCAATTTGAGATATAATTTCCTTTATGGTATACGGGCAACTCTTTTCCAACCCACCTATCGCTTGTTCTATATTTACGATTTTCCCCTCGGATGTAACGGTACAGATAAATGAACCTACATCAATCATGGGCTGGGAATAACAATATTCTAAATCTATTTCAACGGTTGGCAAGGAGGTAAAATCAATTTTGGAAGGTGGTGTCGTTACTTGGTAGTATTCATATAATTTTCCTTCGACTTCCGTATTGAAATAACAAAAACGAGGTTTGCTAAATGGATTACCGGGTTCATATTGGGAATAATCCTCTTGCCAAAGTGTGTCGCCTGTAGTATTACTAATCGTATAAAAAATGCCATCAGGCTCAAAAGGAAGAATGGATTTCGCTTGTCCTAATTCCGTTACATTTTCTTGTTCTCGCTTTATCCTGAATTCATTCTTATCCGTTTGAAAATATTCCCATTCTACATCATTAACAAGAAGCATATTCTCGTTTATTATTTCAAAAGTATTTCCGTGGCAATATCTTTCGCTATCATAATAATAACAATATTCAACGCTTCGTTTTGTATTACTAAAAATAATATCCTCCCTTGCATATTTCAATTGCGCCACGAAGGCTTTTCCTCGCACCGGATACTCTTCACTTGAGTACTGAATTTTATTTTCAAGACGGATGGTATCTTGGGCGCTAAGGCTCAAAGAAAGCAAAAGAAGTGAAACGTAAAATATAAACTTCATTGTCCTTTACTGTTGAGATTTTTAGAAGTAAATAGAGTTCTACCCTATTCTCTAATATTAACAGTTATATCTTTCAATTTATTCTTTTGTCGGGGAAGACGCATGTAATGCGTCTCTACATTTTTTGGATGTATTCCGCCTCAATTAATCATTCATATAAAGAGAACTTACTCCTCCTATTGCAAAAATAATTCCTCCGTAAAATCCAATAATTCTTTTCCGCCTGCGGCACCATGCCCGGGAATAACTACTTCAACATCCTGATATGTTTTCGATACGGTTTTAACGGTATTACTCCATTGGTTTTCATCCCCGTCTTTGGTATTACCTTTTCCTGCCCCGTTTGATTTTAGCATACAGCCGCCGAACAAAGCTTTCTTTCCGGGCACATAGGAAACAATATTATCATAACTATGCGCCGGACCGTAATATGCATTTATCACTTTATGTTCACCTACGAATAATACTAAATTATCTTCTAGGTTAAATCCATTCCGGGGAATTTCCGCTTTATCATTCCTTGCCGCTTCAATGGTCGAATAATTGGCGTAAGACATGATATTATTATCATGGAATGCTTTTAAACCGCCTAGACAATCCACATGAAAATGATTCACGACGATAGCCTTCGTATTACATTGTAAATCCTCTTCTATAAATTGAATTAATTCCAAGGAAACGGAATCCGTGGTAGGTGTGTCAAAAACCAATGCCTCCTTCTTGTCCGTTACTATCATTCCGTTACAAGGAACCCTTCCGAATGATTTTGTAGGCAAGTATGAAACGTGTTGGTAAATGCCTTTTTTCAAGCGGATGATTTTTAGGGTTTCGGTCTCGTAAACGCTTACAGGATCAAGCCCCTTTTTTTCCGTTTGACAGGAAAGAAAGAAAAATACCAGCAGGAAGAGGAAGGGTTCTTGTTTCATGCTGGTAAGATAGGGTGTTGCATTGGGTGGTGCAACCACCCAACATCTGGTGCAACCACCCAACATCTGGTGCAACCACCCAATATCCGGTGCAACCACCCAACATCTGCTTATTTCAAAAAGCGGTATGTCGCTTTAATTAAAAATGTATTGGTTAATTGTTCGGAAAATAAATTTTGTCCTAGGGAGGAAAATAATCTTTCATTGGGATCATCGGCAAGGGTGGTGGTTCCTTGGGACCAAACGAAGAATAATTCAGAGCCGGGGATATATTCCCAGCGCACTACCATATTGGAACGGAATTGCATATAAATAAAATCAGGATTCCCGATTTCGTAATCTATTTGACCGTCCCTGTTTTCGTCAATTTGATATATGTCATTATCGACATCAAAATTAATATCCTCGAAAATGTAAACCCTTTTATTAAAGTCTCTTGCTTTAGGATCAACCACGTGTTTTAAACTTGAATAATTCCCCTTGGAAATAAAGGGTTCCCCGTAATATTGAACCGTTAAATTGGGCAGTATATTTAAATTACCGCGGATTGCCATGCCAAAGGTATGTTGTAATATGGTTCCATTAATATAACGGGTTCCGTCATCCAAACTCAAGTTGGTTATATATTGCATGGAACGCCGGGAACGGGTATAATACGGTCCCGCGCTTAATTCTAAGGTACGGATGGGACGATAACGCAATGACATTTCATAACCATTAGTCCTTACCGTATTTTGTCCGGCATAAACGTGGTAAATATTCGTAAAGAAACGAAGCTTTTTACGCGCATCGGTTTCCACGTAAAACCAGTGGCTCATATTGTTATTAAAACGAAGCGTAGGACCGCCCCTTAATGCCGCAGTGGAGTTGTTGTTTAAATTAAAATTAAAGCCGGTTCCGAAGCCCCAGAAATTTTTAAACTGCGCGTGTCCATTGGT
>JAHDDF010000687.1 GCA_020629475.1 Saprospiraceae bacterium | reverse complement strand
TGCCGTGTACCCCAAAATTAGGACAGCAAGCTAAGTTTATTAAATAACGCTTAAATTGTTGTCATGAGTAAGAGAAGAAAGTTTACGGCGAAGTTCAAGACCAAGGTGGTTTTGGAGGCATTGAAGGAACGCCACACCTTGGCGGAGTTAGGTAAGAAATACGAATTGAGTCCCCAGCAAATACGGAACTGGAAATTGGATTTCCTTTCTCGGGCCGAAGATTTATTCGAGCGCGGGAAAGGGGGTAAGACTGAGGAGGAACCGGAACGCGACCGGCTCCTGAAGTCCATCGGGGAGTTGAAGGTGGAGAACGATTTCCTAAAAAAAAATTTAAGGTGATGCCCTTATCAAAGAAACGTGGGATGATCGATCGCGGGCACCCTTCCCTGAGTATTTCGGCTCAATGCCGAAGCTTGGGGATACAACGGACGGGCTTGTATTACAAACCGGTAGGGGAAAGCGCGTTGAACCTTGAATTGATGCGTTTGATGGACGAACGCTACCTGCACCACCCGACGCACGGCGTAAGGATGATGCACGATTGGTTGAGGATGGATAAGGGATTCGGGATTAACCTGAAACGTGTGAGGCGGTTGTACCGTGACGTAATGGGCTTACGTTCAATACTTCCCGCGCCTAAAACGACCGAAAGGGGTAAGGGACACAAGGTATACCCCTATCTGCTCCGGGATATGGGAATCACCCGCCCCAACCAAGTTTGGTCCACGGACATCACTTACATCCCCATGCGTGGCGGATTCCTCTACCTCACCGCGATTATCGACCTTTACAGCCGTTACGTGGTGGCTTGGTCGGTTTCCAACTCGATGGATGCGGAGTGGTGCGTTTCGGTGTTCGAGGAGGCGGTATCCGTCCACGGCGCACCCGACATCATCAATACCGACCAAGGATCCCAATACACTTCCGCCGCATTTACGGCGGCGGTAAAAAAAGCCGGGTCGCTCCTTAGCATGGACGGCAAGGGCCGATGCCTGGACAACGTCCTTATCGAGCGTTTGTGGTGGAGCGTCAAGTACGAGAAGGTATATATTAACGAATACAATGACGGAACGGAACTATGGTTGGGCTTGACGGAATACTTCGATTTCTACAATAACGAAAGAAGGCATTCGTCGCTGGGCAAAGCCCGTCCCGTTGACGTTTTTTTTGAATCAAAAACCTCCGACGAAGCTTTTGGGGAGCCTTTCGATTCAAAAAAAGCAAACTTAATTTCAGCTTAATTCTGTCCTAAGAATGGGGTACAGGGTAGTATGAATATTATAGGTGGATCGATGGTGGGGTAATTATAATAGAAAAAGGAAATTATAAATTTGATAAAGGTTTGATTACCTTATCGTGTGAAAAATGTATCGATGGAAAGGAGGATAATATTCCAAGAAAAATGTATTATGATAAGCTATCTAAAAAAGAATTAGAAACTTATGAAGGAGAAATATTTTCACGTAAAAAGAAAAGGAAATTATTTGGAAAGAGATTTGTAATTCTTGGGAGGAAGCTGAAGTAGTTTTTGTTCGCTTCATAATAAACCACAAAGCCCGAT
>JAHDDF010000156.1:2406-9740 GCA_020629475.1 Saprospiraceae bacterium | reverse complement strand
AAATCAAAGGAATGAATATCGTAACCGCCCAAGGCGGAAAACCCGGCGGGCAAAGTATCATCACCATACGAGGGCAAGGCTCCATGAACTCGAGAAAATCCCATTTCAATCAAGCAAGAAGCGGAAGCAGCCCCTTCTCCGCTCATTAAACAACCTCTAAAACCCCAAGACATGAGAGTATTGATTACAATATCCTTAGGCGTATGCCTTTTCACCTCTTCCATCTTTGCCCAAAGAATCATCACCGGAACCGTTATGCTAGATGGGGAAGGGGAAGCCATCGGCGCTAATGTCGTCGTAGAAGGCAATCAAACCATTGGTACCACCACGGAATTCGACGGGACTTTCTCCTTGGACGTCCCTGCCGATGCCAAGGCTTTGGTGATATCCTACACCGGGTTTGATACACAAACCGTTTCCATTGAAAAGACCGATAATATCACGGTTACACTTTTAATGGAAGCCGAAATTATTGAAGAAGCCGTAGTCATTGGTCATCTACTAAGCGAGAAAGCTGCGAGTCTATCGATTACTCCAAGTAATACAAACCCAAGAGGAAACAACAACTTCCGCTTAGGTAAAAAAGCCAAAAACAAGGAAAATGCCTTTATGAACGGTTCCGCAGGAACAGACCCCATAGGCACGGAAGAGTATGCGGCACTGCCATCCAATTCTTACATTCTTGCCAAACAGGAACCGCTTACCACCTTCTCCGCGGATGTGGATAATGCTTCTTATTCCAATGTCAGAAGATGGCTCATGACCAATGAAGCTTTACCGCCGGTAGGCGCGGTACGGATTGAGGAAATGCTGAATTATTTCAATTATGATTACCAAGGCCCCAAGGACGAAAAGCCCTTCTCCGTCAACTCGGAACTTGGTACTTGCCCTTGGAACAAGGAACACCAACTCCTTCGTATCGGCATAAAAGGTTACGAGGTAGAACGTATGAGCTCCCCTTACCTCAATATGGTTTTCCTCATCGACGTCTCAGGCTCCATGGATGATAATAACAAACTCGGACTGGTAAAACGCTCCTTGAACTTACTCGTGGATCAAATGCGTTTCGAGGATCAAATTTCCATCGTCACCTATTCCGATAAGATCAACTTGGAACTATCCCCTACCCCGGGTTCCGATAAAGCCAAAATCAAGGAAACCATTCAAGGATTGGTGGCATCCGGTGGAACGGCAGGGGGCAGGGGTATCCAACTCGCCTACGAGACAGCGCAGAAGAATTTCATCAAAGACGGCAACAATCGTATCGTACTTTGTACGGACGGTGATTTCAACATCGGTATCTCTAGCCCCGAGGAATTGGAAACTTTCATTTCAGAGAAAAAGGAATCCGGTATTTTCCTTTCCGTCCTTGGTTTCGGGATGGGGAATTACAAGGACAACCGACTGGAAACCTTGGCGGACAAAGGCAACGGCAACTATGCTTATATCGATAATTTTGATGAGGCAAGAACCACCTTGGTGGAAAAAATGACCTCCAACATGATCACCATTGCCAAGGACGTAAAATTCCAAGTAGCCTTCAACCCGGAATACGTGGCGGCATACCGCTTGGTGGGCTATGAAAATCGGGTCATGGATAATCAGGATTTTGACGACGACCAAAAGGACGCGGGTGAAATCGGGGCGGGACATACGGTTACCGCCTTATATGAAATCATCCCGAAAGGCATTAACGACAAGGATTTACCCAAGGAGAAAAAGAGGGCAAAAACCAGGGATTCCGGTTTAAACGCCAATCAACTTGCCTTGGTAAAACTCAGGTACAAACAACCCGACGAGGAGCAATCCAACCTTACGGAACACACTGTTTCTCCCGGCATCCAAGGAAAAGCTTCCGAGGATTTCAGCTTCCAAACCGCCGTAGCCGCTTGGGGCATGTGGTTAAAGGACTCCCCTTTCATGGGTGAAACCGATTTTGATCTTATCTTGGATTTAGCCGACCAAGGCACCGCTTCCGGTACCGATAAGTACAAGGAGGAGTTCAAGCAGTTGGTCAGGAAGTCCAAGAAATTATCCGAAGGCGTTAGAATGAATGCGGGGAGGTAATGAAGCAGCTCTATTTTATCCTGATCACGTGTTTTCTGTGCTTGGATGTCCAAGCACAGAAAACCGTTTCCCGAAAGGTCATGCTGGAAGATGAAGGAGAAGCTATTGGAGCCCCTATTATTGCACTAGGAAATGAATCCATCCAAACCACTACTGAATTTGACGGGACGTTTAGTCTTGAAGTCCCCAATGATGTAGAGGCTTTGGTTATTTATTATACAGGCTTTTTGGCGGATACGATTTTTCTATCGGAATCTGAAAAACCATCCATCACATTATTTCAAGGTGACACACTCAAAGACTCGGCTATTCCTATTGATCCTTCCATCATAAAAGAGAATACCGTTTCAGGAGATGATATCGCCAGCACTCCTGTGGTTATAAATTCTACCTTAAAAATTGACCCTCATTTTTTAGAAGCGTATGATTGCGGATACGGTCATAATAAAGACGAATCATTCAAAGTCATCCAAGGGAGAATCATCCTCAAAAAAGAAGGGGTTGCCATAGGCGCACGAGTAACCCTGAAAGGCAATGGATCCTTATCTGTTTTTTCGGATCTCAATGGGCTATTCACTATTCTTATTCCAAAAAATGAGGATACGCTACTTGTAACATATGGCGGTTCAGAACCACTTGAGGTTTCCATAAAAAACAAGAATAACTTCACGTTGATTTTATCGGGTAAACAGAAAATAAAGCTCAGAGAAAAGATAAAACCCTAAACTCTCCCATCCGTGTGGTCTTCCGGCCACACAAACCAAAGCACCATATTTGATTGCGTTTCATTTTTTTGAAAAGGGATTCACCAAATTCATTTACATTTACCGCCAGAAAACCAATCATTGCGTGTTATCAATATTCCGAACCAACAGAATGCTATCGAATCTATTCCTCGTGGTGTATGCCGCCATTCTGAGGGTATTCGGTTTTTTCAATCCCGTAGACTCGGAATATGATAACGGCGGCTACCTTTCGGACATCATTTATGAAACCACCGGTTTGGGCGACGGCATCCGTTTCTGGATTGCTTTCATCTTTATTTTGGTACAAGCCGTATTCCTGAACCTCATTACCTCCGAGCATAAAATCACGGGAGAAGCCAATCTTTTACCCGGTTTATTCCTGATTCTATTCTCCTCCGTACACGTTTCCTTCCTAGGGCTTACACCCGCACTCATCGGAAACACCGCACTCATTTTTGCGGTAGGATACATGTACGGGGTATACAAAGACAAGGAACCGTCCGGCAAACATTTCAATGTAGGTTTCCTTACGGCGATAGCCGCATTATGCTACGGGAGTTATTCCGTTTTCTTCCTCTACGGCTTAGGCGCCCTTGCTACCCAGCGAGCCTTTAACCCTAGGGAAGCCCTCCAAATCCTAGCGGGCTTCCTCGTTCCGTTCTTCCTATTGTGGGTTTACTTCTTCTGGATGGGCGATGTAAACGAAAGCTATTTCGCTTATCTCCAAAGCTCCTTCGGCGTCCTTAATTTCTCGGATCGTCCCTTCGGGATACCCGGATTTGTTGCCCTTGGGTTTTTCGGGATTATGATATTAATCAGTGTCGTGAAATTCCCTAGCTTCCTTCAAAAACAAGGCGTAAAAAGCAAAAAGAACATCAACATCACATTCCAGCTCCTCGCCGTAGCGGGTATCACCACCCTTATCCAAGCAGGACTAGGTATTGAACACCTCATCGTACTAGCCATTCCCTTGGGCGTAATCTTCGGTATCCTGTTTACAAGGATGAAAAGCCCCATCAAAGCCGAAATCTGGCACGCGCTCCTTTTCATTCCCGTCCCGTTGATTCATTTCTTATTGAAATAGGCAAGCCTTCTTCATTCCCCATTCCTCATTGATTAATTCGTAATTGACCAATTCGTAATTAAAATCATTCGTACCTTCGCGGCTCATTCCATAGGAAAAAACCAATCACATGAAATTCGGCGTAGTAGTATTTCCCGGTTCCAATTGCGACGACGATATGATCCACGTAATGGGTACCGTTCTCGGACAAGATGTTAGAAAGCTTTGGCACAAGGATACCGAAGCATTAAATGACTTTACCACCGGCGATTGCGTATTCCTTCCGGGAGGATTCTCCTACGGGGATTACCTCCGCTCGGGTGCCATTGCCAGCCACTCCCCCATCATGGCTTCCGTAAAGGAATTCGCCAATAAAGTCGGCTTTGTTTGGGGTATTTGCAATGGTTTTCAAGTCCTTTGTGAAACCGGTTTATTGCCCGGTGCATTGTTGAACAACAACAATCACAAATTCATTTGTAAAAACATTTTCCTCCGCACGGAAACAGCCAATAGCCCCATCACGGGCAACTTGAAAAAGAACCAAACCGTCAAAATCCCCATCGCTCACGCGGACGGTAGATACTTCGCTTCCGATGAAGTATTGAAACAACTGAATGAAAACGATCAAATCCTCTTCCGTTATTCCTCCGAAGGTGGCGATGTTTCTGAAACCTTTAACCCTAACGGCTCTTGCGAGAATATCGCGGGAATCTGTAATGAAGGCAGAAACGTATTCGGGATGATGCCCCACCCCGAGCGCTGTGCCGAGGAAACCCTAGGTAACGAGGACGGAAGACTTCTTTTTGAATCTCTACTTTCATTCGTTCAAGCTAAAGTTTCAGCATAATGAAATACCTAACCTTTATCGCCATTTTTCTTGTAGCCCTTTCTACCGCAGACGGTTGTAAAAACAAAAACGACGACTCCGACAATCTCGATCCCGCAAATGCACGCATGGTTCAATCCACCAAGCATTTGGACGGCACATGGATCATTTCCACAATGATGGATCCCTATGTTGGGGAAAAGCAAAAAGTGGTAGATAACCGCAAGAGAATTACATTGGGCAAGAATGGTTCCTATACGGAAACGACACCCGGCAGTGATCAGGTTTGTAAAGGGGAATACAAACTCATTGAAGGTTATCTCATCGTAACCCATGATTGTAATAAAGCGGAACTTAAATACCGCGTTATCGAATCCGAAAAGAAAAAACTTACGCTCGGCATCCAAGGGCGCCACGGGGAAGTGGTGTACGAGCACGAACCAAGCAAACGTAAGTAACGGGTCTTTCTTCTAACCAATAAAATCCTAAAACCATGAGTGGTTTTCTTGATAAAAACAAGCAACGTTTCCTAGACGAACTTTTCGATTTACTTCGAATCCCTTCCGTAAGCGCCGATCCTGCTTTCAAGGACGACGTATTAAAAACGGCGGAATTCCTCAAGGAGAAATTAATTGCCGCAGGTGCGGAAAACGTGGAGCTTTGCCCTACGGATGGTTATCCCATCCTTTACGGTGATAAAATCATCGATCCTGCACTTCCTACGGTTTTGGTATACGGCCACTACGACGTACAACCACCTGACCCGCTTGATTTGTGGGATTCCGGACCGTTCGAGCCTGTTATCAAGAAAACGGACATCCACCCCGAAGGGGCAATCTTCGCGCGTGGTGCTTGTGACGACAAGGGTCAAGTATACATGCACTTCAAGGCTTTTGAAGGCATGCTTGCCGAGGATCGTCTTCCTTGTAACGTGAAATTCATGATTGAGGGAGAGGAGGAAGTAGGTTCCGAAAACCTAGCCCCTTTCTTGAGCGCCAACAAGGAGAAATTAGCTTGTGATGTTATCCTTGTTTCGGATACTTCCGTTATCGCTAATGATTGTCCGTCCATTACGGTAGGGCTCCGTGGTTTGAGTTATGTCGAGGTAGAAGTTACCGGTCCTAACCGTGACCTACACTCCGGTGTATTCGGTGGTGCGGTTGCCAATCCCATCAATATCCTGGCTAAGATGATTGCCTCCTTGCAAGATGAGAACAATCGCATTACCATCCCCGGCTTCTATGATGATGTAGCCGTCGTTTCCGCTGAGGAGCGTAAAATGATGAATGATGCGCCCTTTAACCTGAAAACCTACGAGAACGATTTAGAAATCGGTTCCGTACACGGTGAGGAGGGTTTCACTACCATAGAGCGTACATCCATTCGCCCTACTTTGGATTGTAATGGTATTTGGGGCGGTTATATCGGTGAAGGTGCCAAAACGGTATTGCCGTCCAAGGCTTACGCCAAAATCAGCATGCGCTTGGTTCCTAACCAATCTTCCGATAAAATCACGGAGTTGTTCAAGAAGCACTTCGAAAGCCTGGCACCGGATTCCGTAAAGGTAGAGGTTAAGCCACACCACGGAGGAGAAGCAGCCGTTACGCCTACGGATACACCGGAATACAAGGCGGCTCACATGGCTATGGAGAAGTCTTACGGCAAGGCACCCATCCCGGCAAGAGGTGGTGGTTCCATTCCTATCGTTGCCTTATTTGAAGAGGTATTGGGCGTAAAAACCGTCCTTATGGGCTTCGGTTTGGACTCTGACGATATCCACTCCCCCAATGAGCACTACGGGGTATTCAATTACTTCAAGGGGATTGAAACCATCCCGTACTTCTTTGAATATTACGCGGAGTTGAAAAAATAAATAAAAAGGAATACCTCGGAGGTTTTAAAAACCTCCGAGGTATTCCTTTTTTATTATTCATCCAAAGCAATCACCCCATTATACCCCTCCAAGGCAATATTCATATACCCGTTTCCGGAGGTTAAGTCCCACAATTCTTGGATATCAAAACTAATTTCCGAAGTCAACAAGGCTTCACAAGTATCTTGATTGTCCAAAACGATTTTCATATTCAATAAGGGTGGAATCGATAAGGGAAAGTCATTGGTATGCGCCAATAATCTCCAATTTTGGGTACCGCATCCACCACCGTGGGTAACGGTCGCCCTAAAGCAAGAACCATCTACTTCGGCACTTTGGATGTCAAAATCATCGGAATTCGTGGAATCATAGCCGGGCTGATCCAATTCAAGAGTAATACCGCAATCCTCCATCGGCAAATCATCGGTTTCATCACAAGAGAAAAGGAAAAGGGCTAAGAATGGTAATAGAACTACAAGCTTTTTCATGATGGGCTTTATTTAATGGTTAATTATACTAAGTATCCTATTGTCCTTTTTAAAAAGAAATAATTGCCAGAATATTGATAATCAGACGTTAGACATTAGATTTTAGACGTTAGACAAATTTTAGTTTAAATTGCAAAACGGAATCTAACATCTTAATTTTTAGCACTTTGCAAAATTGGCGGCTCCCAACATAATTGATTTTGGCGCCTTCAATTGTAAAGACGTAGCATCATCATAAAAAGGTTGGGTATTATCTTTACGGAATGCAAAA
>JAHDDF010000156.1:0-2306 GCA_020629475.1 Saprospiraceae bacterium | reverse complement strand
TAAAGACGTAGCATCATCATAAAAAGGTTGGGTATTATCTTTACGGAATGCAAAAAGACTTATTGCTCATAACACCGCCGTTTACCCAACTTAATACCCCCTACCCCGGGACGGCATATCTGAAAGGCTTCCTGAATACGAAGGGAATAAGTGCCTTTCAAATGGATTTGGGCATTGAGGTAATTTTGGAATTATTTACAAAGAAGGAACTCACCAAGGTTTTTAATCTAGGAGAGAAAAATATTACAACCGATAATGCGCAACGAATATTTTCCCTTAGGAATGAATATCTAAAAACCATTGATCAAGTTATCCATTTCCTTCAAGGAAAAGCACCTACTTTCGCGCGGCAAATATGTACGGAATATTTTCTCCCAAGAGCATCCAGATTCCGGCATTTAGATGATATGGAATTCGCATTCGGGAATATGGGAATGCAGGATAAAGCAAAACATTTAGCGACACTCTACTTAGAAGATTTATCGGATTTTATTATTGAATGTTTAGATCCTCATTTCGGATTTAGCCGTTATGCGGAACGATTAGGAAGATCCGCTAATTCATTTAATGAACTCTATGACCAACTCCAAAAGGAGCCTAGTTTTATTGATAATATTACGATAAGAATCCTTGAAAACAGAATAAATAAAGTTCAGCCCAAGCTTATCTGTTTCTCCGTTCCTTTTCCCGGTAATTTATATTCCGCTTTTCGTTGTGCTTTATTTATTAAAAATAATTACCCCAATATTAAAACCGCAATGGGCGGCGGCTTCCCGAACACGGAACTTCGTTCATTAAAGGACAAAAGAGTTTTTGATTTTTTCGATTTTATTACTTTGGACGATGGTGAATTACCTATTGAATTACTACACTCAAATATAATTTCACCAAGCAAGGAAAATCCTAATTTTAATTTATTTAAAAGAACCTATCTCCTAGAAGATGGAGACGTATTTTACAATGATTTATCGCTACGTCGGGATTACCCCATGTCCCAAGTAGGAACACCGGATTATTCCGACCTGCTCCTTGATCAATATGTCTCCGCTATTGAAATAGCCAATCCCATGCACAGTCTTTGGAGTGACGGCAGATGGAACAAGCTCACGATGGCGCACGGCTGTTATTGGGGCAAGTGTACCTTCTGTGATGTCTCCTTGGATTACATCGGAAAATATGAACCGGTTACCGCCTCACTTATCGTGGATCGGATGGAGGAAATGGTGGAACAAACCGGCGAACGAGGATTTCATTTCGTGGATGAAGCGGCACCGCCGGCTTTGATGCGGGATGTAGCCCTGGAAATTATCCGAAGAGGGCTTATCGTTACTTGGTGGACCAATATCCGCTTCGAGAAAAGCTTTACGGAAGACCTCTGTCGATTGCTCAAGGCTTCAGGCTGCGTGGCGGTTTCAGGGGGATTAGAAGTTGCCTCGGATAGATTATTGGCACTCATCAAAAAAGGAGTAACGGTAGAGCAAGTCGCTAGGGTTTGCGCCAATTTCAAACTAGCGGGAATAATGGTTCACGCTTATTTAATGTACGGCTACCCCACACAAACGGAACAAGAGACCGTTGACAGTTTGGAAATGGTCCGGCAAATGTTCGAGTTGGATATCTTACAATCGGGCTTTTGGCACCAATTCGCCTTGACGGCACATAGCCCCGTAGGATTGGACCCCGATGCTTACGGAATCATTCCCGAATACAAGGAAATCACCTTCGCGGATAATGACGTCGCCTTCAAGGATTCCACAGGCATCAATCACGACAAATTCTCCTACGGATTAAAGAAATCCCTTTTCAATTACATGCACGGAGCTTGCTTCGAATTCCCCTTACAAGAATGGTTTGATTTTAAAATACCAAGAACCACTATTAACCCTAATTTCATTGACAACGCTCTTGAAGAGAGCATTAATTATTTCACTAAGGAAACTTCAAAAGTTATATTCATTGGCACGATGCCAAACTTTGATTCTATTCAAATAAAAAAACGAAAAAAAATCATCCCAAAAACCAAACTCACTTTCCATACAACGGATGATGAATTTGAAATTATTCTTGACAAAGAAAAATCGGATTGGATTGTATCGTTATTAAAAAGCTGCCATTACAACAACGCCTCTATTAATACCTTCAAAGAAATTCGAAACTCATACGAGAATACTTTCAAGGAGGATTTTGAATTATTTTGGTACGAGGAAGAAATGGACGTGGTAAGGGCTGCGGGCTTATTAATCTTATAAAATAATACTCACATTTTTCCTTTTTTTACTCTATAGGATAAAAAGCATGTCCTATCA
>JAHDDF010000155.1:8488-9762 GCA_020629475.1 Saprospiraceae bacterium | reverse complement strand
TCCCTATCCGTAGGTAGATGTTCATATCCGTGCTCATCTTTTCCGGGGTTTTGTCCGCTTACGTCCCTGTCCGTGGGCAAATGTTCATATTCCGAATTATCGATAACTTGACTGACATCCTGATATTCATGCGTCACCTCCTGCTTGGGAATTTCCTCATATTCGGAATTATCAATAATCTGGCTGACGTCTTGGTACTCATGCGTTATCTCTGGCTTGGGCTCGTCCTCAAAATCAGGATCATCACGCCCAATCATTTCATTTAATTCTTCTTCCGTCGGGTCTACGTAACCATCATCCAAACGATTAAACCTATCGTACATGGGATTGGCATAATGACCGTCATCCGGGATAAGCAATTTACCGTAATGGTCCCTTGGGGTAACGAAATTCTTGATACCTCCGGACGGGTTATACACTTTCAACATCCGGCGATAAAATTTCAAGCCGTCCTTCGCCTTGTACATTTCCACCGGTTTCTTCTTCCGATCCGCTAGGATAAAGTCCTTGGTCCTTTCATTGTAAAAAATCGTCTTATCGCCTAAACGTTCGATGTGGATTTGGCTATTTTTCCCCGCCGTGGCAATGCCTTTTTCCAATTCGGTTTTACCGTATTCCGCGTATTCTTGCCAAGTTTTGAAACGGTATTCCCTCCCGAATCTCCGCCAGGATTTCTCGGCGTTTTTGGCGGCGTCACGCTCCCCCAATTCCGTACTCCAACCAATGGTTTTTCGATTGAAATAAGAATCGAATTCCGCTTGCCCACCGGGAAGGACGCTCAAGGTCATGGGCATACCGTCCAAGTCCAATTCGCAATAAATTTTCTTGCTTGAATCAAAGAGGTAATACTTGTTATTGGCAAAACGAACGTCTAACCTACGGTTGGAGAATTGCCCTTTGGCTTGCTCGCCCGCCGGGCTTCCGTCTTTCTTCTTGAGGCTACCATAGTGTTCCGAAAATTCAAGGGCATATTTCACATACGCATCAAGGGAGTTGATTCTTAAGGAGGCAATCCGTGATTTGTTCTTATCGAATTTTTTACGCGGATCCGTGAAGACGGACCATTTCCTATCGGAACCTGCCTCGTAAGGCAAGCCTTCATTGGCGTAATTGATGATCCTCATATCCAATTTATTGGGATCGCGTTCCGTGTACACTTCCTCCACGGCGGCTTTGAAACGCGCCTCGCCATCCTTTACCTTGAACATGGTAACCACTTGGTTGGAACGGTCGGCAATAACGAAAATATCCGTGTTGCTATTATAATACACCAA
>JAHDDF010000155.1:588-8388 GCA_020629475.1 Saprospiraceae bacterium | reverse complement strand
ATGGTTTTTTGGTTTTTATCCAAGACCAAAACCGTCCCCATTTTCTTATCGTACAAGTAGAAGTTCTTATACACTTCCACTAGGATATTCACGTTGCTAGACTTGTATCCCAGGCGGCTGTCCTTCTTCAAGGTTTTCGCCATTTTATGCGCTTCCTCCGCATACTTTTTCCAAGAGACAAGCCTAGGGAATCCCAGCTTGTGCTTCTTGTACTCGGATTCGGGATTCGTACCTCCTTGGCTCGACCAATAATACTGACCGTAGGAGGCGGAACCGGAACTTGAGCTTGAGCTAGCGCTAGGAGTAGAAGCATTCCCGCTCCCTGAAGCGGAAGCCAACAAATGCCGGGGGATAAACTGATCGGCGGAGCGGTGGACAACGTCCAAATATTTACCTTTCAACTTGAACTGACCTCTTCTCAAATCCATGGTCGAGGCGATGGTCGTAAGGTCTACCTCTACCCATTTATCACTATCCCCTACCCCAATTTTATACTTGTTTTTTACGCCAATGAATTTACCGTTGCCGGTGGCAATCATGCAATGGTGTAACTTTCCGTTGTACAAGAACCCGACGATATGCCCCGCAGGAATTTGGCGTAGGTCCATTGTCTTCAAATCCTTGGGACCTAAAAACGCCTTATCCCTCTTCAGCTTATCCGATTCCTTTTGGGTAATGAGTCCCGCTTGCTTGGCGCAATAAATCACACCGTAAGTGGGATTGGACATCGCGTTCAACTTCTTCGCCTCGGGTGTATTCAGCGTCATCATCATCTTCGCCTGATTCACCAATTTGGTTTTTTTTTGGGCTTGGGCTTGCTGCCCAATACCCAAGCAAAGACAAAGGATGAATATGATATTCGATATCGATTTCATAGCCGATTAATTAGAGGATTGGACACTGAATTCCAAGATGAATGTCTTCCCGTCGAAAGTGACTTCTACCGTATTTTTCCGCCCCGCACCCATACTTGTGGGATCATTCGGATTAGCCGAGCTCGTCTCGTATAAGTTGATGATGTCCTTAAGCCGGAAATACTTGGTTTCTACACCTCTATCATTACCGTAAAATATGTTGTAATCATGTTCTTGGACGGTAAACATAACCGCTAAGTAATACTCCGATAATTTATCTTGCCTGACATCTATCTTGAAGGGTGCGGAGGTATGATCCAATACCTTCGGTTCATCCTTTTTCATGGGTAAATAATTCTCGGGGGTGTACAATTCCTTGACGAAAACCTTCCTCGGATTCATTTGATTACAATCCGGCTTATCGCACAAATAAGCGGTAACATTCCCGCTAAAACCAACTTCTTGGTTAACCTTCACGGAATGTAGTTTTACTACCGCATCTTGGATGGTACTGGTTACCTCCCTGCATTCGCGGTTCACGTAATCGGTAACCATATTTACACGGCATTGACCGTTATCGCTTAGGTATTTCAGGGTATAGGAAATGGGTTCAGCCAAGGCATTCGGGGAAAGGTTGACGCCCGTACGCATCATGTCCAGGAAGCCCTCGTAATCCGTAGGGATACCGTTATCGGCGGAAGCCCCTATGATCAAGGCGTTCTTCTCTACCGAGCTATTGGATCTCATCAAATTCAAGGCGGCATCAATTTCCACCCTTGAGCCTTTTTCGTATGCCGCATCAAGAATGGCTTCCATATCGGAAGTACTCATGGATGTTTTTACGAAGAAGTAACCGATAACGCCGTAGGTAACGGAACTTACGTACAAGGGCGTGCGCTGCTCCGGGTCCTCTAGGATTAGATTAATGGATTTAGGATCGGAAAACCAATCTTCGGGTGCGTCCGGTTGGGTAACATCCACCGTGTAAAACTTGTGGTAAAATTGGATCACCTTCATGGTTTCCTCCTTGGTGGTATTCAGGTTAAAATCCACATTGATTTCCATGGTGGCATTGGAAAAATGACCGCCCAGCTTCATGCTCAATTCCTCGGTGGAGGAAACCTCATGAATCCTGTAATTCGAGCTGGTTGTCAAATCACCGCGCTTGTCACCGTCGCCGATAAACATTTCCCGCATTCCTTCCCGGACACCGTCCAATGAAGGTTCCGCTTGGATTCTGGAAGGCGCACCCAAAATGGCGGCATTGGTCGAAATCATGAAAGGCGCCCTTCCCTTGGTTACCGGAATGGGGCGGTACTCTCCCGCGACTAGATCCTCCGCATAAACCATGGAACCCGGAAATACGATGGCATTAGAACTATTGGTCAAGAAGTTCTTACTGAAAGCGGCACTTTGGGACACCTTCTCGGTGGTACAAACCCTCTCTTTTCCATTTACGATTTCCTTGTTTTCTTGCTTATCGGTTACTTCCTTATAGGTACGAATCGGTCTTTTTGACAAGACGAAACCTTTCCCCTGGGCATCCGCCGAGCTGAAATCTTCCGTCATTGCAAATCCTTCCATTTCCTCTGCGGCAAGAACGGATTCATCCGCTTCGAAATCCATCGTACCGCGCGCATTTACGCTTACTTTTGAATTTCCGGGCGTCAGGCTACAATTGCAATTGAAGGTGTATTTTTTCTTCTTGTCCTCGAATTGCGTTTCCGTAATTTTGGTAACGAAAATCCGTTGAATTTTTACGGACTTCGTCCAATCCCGCCCTTGGAGTTCTACCTCGATTTCATTGACGCGGATATCATCTTCCTCGTCTAATTTGATGGTCGGAAAGGTCCCGTAGGCAATCTCGCTGCCCATGATTTCCTCACCGTCTTTCCCGAAAAGACTGATTCCGATATTGGCTTCGCCCTGAATTTCCTCACCGTTAAGGACCTTAATCAAAGGGTCTGCCTCAAAGGAAATTTTATACGTTGATTCTTGGGCTGATATAGTTGTTGAAAAAAGAAAAACAAGGGGTATGATGAACTTTATTATACTTTTCATGATGGTATCATTTTGGAAATCGGATAATGCCTCAGGCAAGGAACTGAACGTCATATTGTCCCTGCCCGAGGACTTGATCTATCCGAATTGAATGGGAGTGTTTAGATGGTAGGGCTGTTTGGAAACCGGGCTATTACACATCCGACTAGAGCAACACCTAAAACCTTGTTAATCAGATGTTAGATATTAGATGTTAGATGTTAGACGGATTTAGGCCTACACCGGAAAACCAAGTCTAACGTCTAGCATCTAACGTCTAACGTCTTGATTTCAAGCGCAATGAGCTTTCTCCGGTTAACTGTACGATTGCCAACCCAAGCCCAGAAGCTATTTTTCACCCCCAAGGGCTTTAATGGCATTTTTCACCTTTAAACTTTTAGCTACTTTACGAGGTGTTTTTCCCGCATTATCCCTAGCGTTGATATCCGCTCCGGCATTGGCGATAGCTTGAAGCATTTTCAAGTGGCTTCCGCCTTTTCTCGCACAAACGTGAAGAACGGATTCTCCTTTGTTGTTTCTTAAATCAGGGTCGGTTCCTGCTTGGATAAGCGCCACCGCCATGTTTTCATCTTTTCCTTTATTTGCAGCCAGATGCAGGTAAGATTCGTTGGTCACGGGGTCTTGGGCGTTCATGTCTATGCCTTGTTGGGCAAGAGCGGGAAGAACGTTAATACAACCCTTCAAAACCGCCGTTTTCATCAAGGCGGGATCGTTAGCGTTCGCGCCATTGTCCACAAGGACATTGAAAACCCTAGCGGCATCTTTTTCTACGGCTAGCACAACGCCGTCTTGCGGATTGGAACCATTCTGGATGAGTAAGGAAACCATTTCTACGCGGTCCCTCATTGCCGCGTGTTGGATATAGGATTCCGCAACCCCGGCACCATTGTTAAACAATATTTTCGCGGTGGACACATGGTTGCCTTTTACGGCTTCACCGATACCTTTATTCGCCGTAGCGCCGTTGTCCAAAAGCAGGCTAACAATCGAGTCATAACCATAAGTACAAGCGGAAACAATTCCTTGTTCCGGATCGGCTCCTTGGTTAAGCAAGTATTCCACGTTGCTCATTTTATTGGCAAGGGCAGCCGTATTAATAGCGGCGGATGGATCACCATCGTTTTCCACCAAAACCTTCAGCAATGCAATGCTTCTTCCGCCGGCGTTCGACATCACACCATTTCCATTGGTAGTAGCGCCCATTTCAAGGAGGTATTGTACCAAATCAGCCTTGTCTTTCTTAATCGCGGCAATCAAACCTTGCTGTGCATCGGCACCGTTTTCCACCAACTTCTTCGCCATAGCGAACTCATTCGCATCAATGGCGGGCGCTAGGTATTGGGATGTGGTATTCACCCTCCCCGTTTCCAAGGCAAGCATGGAAAGGTCGAACTTTTTTGCCTCGAACGAATGCTTCAGTGCCAAGTCGGCATCTCCGTTATACTCGTTTAATACGGTCGTAAAAAGGTTCTTATCGTTTTGCTTTACCGCAAAAGGAATGGCGGGATTCACGTCCAATCCATTTTTACCCCAAGGCAATAAATGGGAAACGATATCCTTCTTGTTCTTGGAAATGGCATAGGTAAAAGCCTCATTGACATTACCGCCGTTTTTCAATCCTTTTCCTAGGATATCCTTATTTCCTTTATCAATGGCTACCTCGATGGACTTGTTATCCGTCAAGGACTTCTTCTCTACTATTTTTTCGTAGACATCCACATTCCCCGTACGTGCGGCAACCACGTAAGACTCGGAATCCGGAACCACCTTACCGTGGATAAACATGGTTTGGATGAGGTCGTCGTTTTCCTTGCGGATGGCATCGTTCAACATGGTTGTGGTAGCTTGGGCACCATGCTCCTTGATCAGCTTTTGCGCACCTACGTTGTCATTCTTATTCAAGGCAGTGGTAAGCATTGAGGAAGTAGCGCTAAGCCCTGCGCCCTTCATGATGGCGAAGCTCAAATCCTTCTGTCCTGAGTTATAAGCCTTTTCCACGTGACTCTGCGTAAACAATGATTTATTTTCCTGCAGAACGGTCTTGACAATGACATCCTCCTTCTTGTTGATCAATAGGGAAACGATGGAGGTGGTATAAGTCACGTCGCCCGACATCAATTCTTGAATCACATCCTTACTTACATTACGTTGCAAAGCGGAATGAAATACAGTTGAAGGAACTTTGCGATCCTCTTCAATAATCGCCTTCACCAAACCACTATCGTTACGGTCTATCGCCATTTGAAGCAATTCCGCGGAATTAGCCGTCCCTTGGCGCAATTGCTCCTTAGCGATGGCTTGTGCCTCTTCGCTGGAACCGTCCTTGATAGCGGCGTGCGCGGCTCCGGCGGAAAGTTTTCCGTACACCTCGAATTCCGTAACGGCGATACCGTCGATATCCGTATCCCAAAGGCGCACGTAACGACCGGTTAAGCTTCCATTAATTGCCGTAATGTGTGAACCCGTTCCTGAATTGGCACCGATATATTTGATACCGTAAGTGGAACATTCCCTAGGTTGGTACACGCCCTTAAAATTCGGATCATCACTCACGGCGATGATCAATCCCGTAATTTTCAAATACTCGGACTTAACGTGCTTGTGCCAATCGGAATCTTGTATGATTTTTACTTTATCCAAAGTATAGCTTGCTCCTAGGTCCACTTGGATCCATTGGTACTGCCCTCCTTGGGTTTTGGTGCCTCCCCTACCTGTTTCCAGGTTATATTTCGGGTCGCCGTCTACGGCATAATGTCCCTCCATTTCACCATTGACGGAAAACATGGTAACATCTTTACCCAAGGCGACATTGGTTTGTGCTTGAGCGGTAAAACCTAATCCTAAGAATACTAGGACAGGAATGATGATTCTGATCCTTTTCATGACGTTCATTTTTGATAGATAGATTGTAATTCAATGATTTACTACGTGGTTTTTCCTTGAATTGACAGTCTAAAATTGAGGAACATCCCCTTTGATTTCAGAGCGA
This sequence comes from Saprospiraceae bacterium, assembly GCA_020629475.1. GTDB lineage: Bacteria > Bacteroidota > Bacteroidia > Chitinophagales > Saprospiraceae > JAHDCE01. The sequence continues at coordinate 2,484 of JAHDDF010000155.1, read as the reverse complement.
TGGTCATGAACGGATCGGAATATGGACATGAATGGTTGGATGGGTGTAATGAGTGGATCGGGGTATAGTATTAGTTACCGGGTCTATTTTTTTTACCGGAAAAACTCATTCCAAATACTTATGCTTTTATTTACGATTCTTGCTTCTTATTTTTCTTAAAAAATAATCCCCCGATTCAACCATGAAAAAATACAAAAACAAATACCGCATCGAATCCCATCGGCACCGGTATTGGGATTATTCCTTGCCCGGCGGTTATTTTATTACCATTTGTACCGCCCAACGTGCCTGTTTTCTAGGGAATATTTCGGACGGGGTGATGCAATTATCATCCTACGGGCAGGTCGTACAGGATGAAATGTTACGCATTCCCGCATATCATGATTCCGTCCAATTGGGCGCATGGGTGGTAATGCCCAACCACGTTCATATGATTGTGGATATTATTGATGGCGATAACAACGACGATGACGATGGCAATGGCAATGACGTAGAGAAAATTCATGAATTTTCTCTACCACAACCACCACCACAACCAAAACCGCAACCACAATCGGAACCACAATCACCCCCATGGTGGCACGACCCCAATTACCGCCCCACCACCGATGAAATAAAACAATACCGGAAACAACGTCGAAAAATGACCATTCCAAAAATCGTCGGTAAATTCAAAATGATTACATCGAAACAAATCAATATCATACGGCAATCACCCCATCAAAAAAATTGGCAATCCAATTACCATGACCATATCATCAAAAACCATACATCCTATCAACGGATTCAAACCTATATTAAAAACAATCCGTTACATTGGGACAAGGACAAATTCCATGGCTAATTAACGGATTCAGCACAAAACCATGAGAACACCATGCAAGCACAAAAACAAAAACCAAAGTAATGTACCATTACACACTTTTCACGTTATCCGGATCAGAATATAAAAGAACTGATCCATGAAATACTTATCCGTCCTCCTTGTTCTATTATTCCTAAGCCCAGCAGGAAAAATCGGAAAAACCTTCCCTGATATTAATTTCCGCACCACCAAAGGGAAAGAAATTACCAATGAATATTTTACAGGCAAAAAAACATTGGTGGCACATTTACATCTGGGTTGCCCGCCTTCTATGGTACTCATTAAGGACTTGGAAGAATTAGCGGATGAAAACTTACAGGTTCTCATCCTCTCCAAAAATACCGAAGAACAGCTGAACGATTTTTTCTCCGATAAAGACGGTAATACTTGGTCATACCTTCGCAAGCAATTTAAAATCGGGCAGCCGGATTGGGATATGGTCGGGGTATGTTCCAAGGACAAATCCGGAGTTGGTAGTGGCGGACCCGTTGCCCTAGGAGCGCAATGCCGGAAACTCAGCCGGAAATTAAAATCCAAGGGCTCTCCTACTATCTTCTTGGTTTCCGAAAACGGAAAAATCATTAATAAGAAAAACGGTTACTACGCATCATCCAATTTGAAAAGACTGAGGGAATTTATTTATAAATGATGCTTTCTTGTCAATACGAATTTTGTAGTTTCATGAATTAGGACAAAGTATTTAACTTCATGATATGCCAACTCAAAACGACATACTGGACGAGGAAATAAAGGAAGCCCCCGCCTCAAAAAAAAGTGTAGGTATCCTCATTATTTTCTTTCACCTCCTAGAATTAATCCCCCTTGGGATTCTAGTATTAGGCGCCTTTGAAAAAATAGAGCATGTCCAGTTTATCCCGGGCGTCAGCTTGGTTTTCATTGGGCTTCTCCTTTGGGCACTCACTAGTATCATCCCGTTCATTCTTTATCCGCTCAGATACAGGGAACGTTTACCCGTAAAATTATTCTTCATTTGCGCCGGGCTTCTTCTTTTTTTCAATGCGATAGGCATG
>JAHDDF010000155.1:0-578 GCA_020629475.1 Saprospiraceae bacterium | reverse complement strand
ATTGGGATAGCGATTTTATTATGCGTTCTTCCCTTTTTGTTATGGAAAAAATCTCTTCCCTTCATCCAAAAGGCAAGCCTCATTTCAGGTTCCTTCCTTTCAGCTACCCTCATCCTATATAAAGCATTTAGGCTTGAAATGTTATCATTCTTCATTAGAATGAATATGACTACACTTTTAATTATTGGGCTAATAGTCCTTGTTCTTTCATCTTTTTTCTTCTTCAGCAACAAGTCAAATTGGAGGTACTTTTATTTTTATCTACGATTCTTACTTTTGGTTTTAATAGGGGTTTAAAATACCGTTCTAAAACAAGTCTAGAAACCGAGACAGAAGAATAAATTTCAGGAAACTTTAAACCAAAACAATAATTACGCGTCGAAGGGGAACAGACTTAAAACGGATAATATGAACAAGAGAACCTTCTTCCTAGCAATTTTCGCGGCATTATTATTCACGGCATGCGACAACAACGACCCCATTGATCCAAACAATGGAACACCCGTAGTTACGACAGACTCCGCTTACCCGGTTTTGGTAGACGAGGACATCATCTATGCCGAAGGGCTGAGTCATGA
>JAHDDF010000686.1 GCA_020629475.1 Saprospiraceae bacterium | reverse complement strand
CCTTTAATATGAGGTAATTCTCACGATAGTTTCCCTTCCCAATTCCCTATCTTCGCCCCACAAACCAAACCTTACATAATCATGGATAAGCATACCCTCAAGGATGCCGCCCTGAAATATCACTCCGAAGGACGCCCCGGTAAAATCGAGGTAATTCCTTCCACTTCCACCACCAACCAAAGGGATTTGTCCTTGGCGTATTCGCCGGGGGTAGCTGAACCCTGCCTTGCCATCCACCGCAATGTGGATGATGTATACCGATATACCGCCAAAGGAAACTTGGTGGCGGTTATCAGTAACGGAACCGCCGTTTTGGGTCTAGGGGACATTGGCCCTGAGGCAAGTAAACCCGTAATGGAAGGAAAAGGCTTGCTTTTCAAAATCTACGCGGATATTGATTGCTTCGATTTGGAATTGGATACCACGGACATCGACGAGTTCGTGCGGACCGTGAAAATCCTTGAACCAACATTCGGTGGCGTAAACTTGGAGGACATTTCCGCACCGGAATGCTTTGAAATAGAGGAACGCCTGAAGAAGGAGTTGAACATTCCCGTGATGCACGACGACCAACACGGTACAGCCATTATCAGCGGTGCCGCCTTGCTCAATGCCTTGGAATTGGTCGGCAAGAAAATGGAGGACGCAAGAATCGTGGTAAGCGGTGCCGGTGCGTCGGCTGTTTCTTGTACACGGATTTATATTTCCTTGGGCGCGAAGAAGGAGAATATTTTCATGTTTGATTCCAAGGGGCTTATTCATCCGGACAGGGATAACCTGAACGGTAAGAAAATCGAGTTCGTCAATGGTACATTGCCCAAGGAAACAACCTTGGGGCAAGCCTTGGAAAACGCGGATGTTTTCATCGGTCTTTCCCGTGGTGGTTTGTTGAAAAAGGACATGGTGAAAGGGATGGCAACTGATCCCATCATTTTCGCTATGGCGAACCCCACACCGGAAATTTCCTACGAAGACGCAAAGGAGGCAAGACCGGATTGCATTATGGCTACCGGTCGTTCCGATTATCCCAACCAAGTGAATAACGTTCTTGGTTTTCCCTTCATTTTTCGTGGCGCCTTGGATGTACGCGCTACCGAAATCAATGAGGAAATGAAACTGGCGGCAGTTCGTGCCTTAGCGGAATTGGCGAAGAAGTCGGTGCCGGATATCGTAAATCTTGCTTACAATAACACCAACTTAGTATTCGGTAAGGATTACATCATCCCTAAACCCGTTGACCCTCGATTGATTACTACGGTTTCCTTAGCCGTAGCTCGTGCCGCGATGGAATCGGGCGTAGCTAAATTCCCCATTTCCGATTGGGAGGCATACGAGGAGGAACTGGCTACCAGACTCGGAAAAGACAATACGCTTTCCAAGGTGATTGAAACCAAAGCGAAGCAAGACCTCAAGCGTGTAGTCTTCGTGGATGCGGAAAATATATCCGTACTCAAGGCGGTTGAAGTAGTCTTGGATGAACGGATTGCCAAGCCTATCCTTTTGGGGAACCGTAAAACGGTAATCGCCATGATGGCGGAACATAATATCTCTTTACCGGGTGTACC
>JAHDDF010000154.1 GCA_020629475.1 Saprospiraceae bacterium | reverse complement strand
ATGGGAAGAATCGTTGGGCAGGTCGTAGCCGAGCGTATGGGTAAGACCCTTCTTGAACTTGGTGGAAACAATGCCATCATCGTGGCTCCTTCCGCTGACTTGAAGGTAGTTCTTGGCGGTGCCGTTTTCGGTGCGGTGGGTACTTGCGGCCAGCGTTGTACTACTACTCGTAGACTTATCGTTCACCGTAGTTTATATAATACGGTAAAGGAAAATATGGTAAACGCTTACGGGCAATTGAAAATCGGTAATCCCTTGGATCAATCCAACCACGTGGGTCCACTTATCGATAAAGGTTCCGTAGAGCAATACCTGGAAGCATTACGACAAGCGGAAGAACAAGGCGGTACCATCCTAGTAGAAGGTGGCGTACTTGAAGGCGAAGGATACGAATCCGGTTGCTACGTAAAGCCGGCTATCGTTGAGGCACATAATAATATGCCTATCGTACAGCACGAGACTTTCGCGCCGATCCTTTACATCATGCCTTATGATGAATTGGATGATGCTATTGAAATGCAGAATGACGTACCTCAAGGTTTGTCTTCCGCTATCATGACCAATAATTTGCGTGAAGCCGAGTTGTTCTTGAGCTGCGCGGGTTCCGACTGCGGTATCGCCAACGTGAACATCGGTACCTCCGGTGCTGAAATCGGTGGCGCATTCGGTGGTGAAAAAGAAACCGGCGGTGGCCGTGAATCCGGTTCCGATGCTTGGAAAATATACATGAGACGCCAAACCAATACCATCAACTACGGTAAGGATCTTCCTTTGGCGCAAGGAATCAAGTTTGATTTATAATCGTAATATTCCATAAAAATTAAGCGGCATTCCGGGCATCCGGGATGCCGCTTTTTCATTTTCCTTTTATATTTTAGGGTTCTCAGACCTCATTGATAAAATCGTCAAAACGTAAACCAAATGTCAAACGATTCAGTTACCGTAACTTCCCGGCAAGGGTGGTTCTCTAGGATTAAGGATGCTATAGTCGGTGTCCTTTTCGGATTTTTATTCGTCCTTATCTCCTTGGTCGCCCTTTTTTGGAATGAGGGGCGCGCCGTTAAAACCTATAAAGGTTTGAAGGAAGGATCAAAAGCCGTAGTCAGCGTGGATGCGGCAAAAGCGGATCCCGGTAATGATGGCAAGCTCATCCATATTTCCGGCTTATTAAATAGCCCGGAAACACTTTCGGATAGCCAATTCGGGCTTTCGGAAAACGTTTTAAAAATGAAACGTTCGGTTGAAATGTACCAATGGAAAGAAGATTCCGATTCCAAGAAAAAGAAGAAGGTCGGCGGTGCGGAGGAAACCACTACCAAATATACCTATACCAAGGAGTGGAGCCCTACCCTAATCGCGTCCAAAAATTTCCAGAATCCTAACGGGCACATGAATCCGGCATCCTTTCCCTATGAAGCGAAGGATCAAGCAGTCACCAACGCGAGTTTGGGTGCCTTCAAACTTTCGGAGGGTTTAATTTTCTCCTTGTTTGAATACGAAAATTACTCCTTGGTAGGCAAGGACTCGTTCCCGAACGCGGTAGGCATCCGAAAAATCGATGACAATACCTTGTACTACGGAAACGGTACGCCGGATGCACCTGAAATAGGTGATACAAGAATTTCGTTTTCCACCATTCCGCACGGTGATTATAGTATTCTTGCCAAGCAAAACGGAAGCGGTCTTACAGGTTACGAAACCTCCTACGGCACCAATTTGGAATTCTGCCATAAGGGTTTGAAAACCGCTGCGGAAATGTTTGAATTCCAACAAAGTCAAAACACCATCATGACTTGGGTACTCCGTTTCGTGGGCTGGTTATTTACCGTTTTAGGCTTAAGCATGATTTTTAAACCGCTCTCCGTAGTAGCTGACGTAGTTCCCTTCGTTGGAAACTTATTGGAAAAAGGGACGGGTTTATTTGCCCTAATATTGGGATCATTCCTTTCCTTGTTCGTGGTTGCCATTGCTTGGATTTTCTACCGCCCACTATTCGCTATATTATTAATAGCGATTGGCGCAGGGCTTATTTTCTTGTTTAACAGAAAAGGAAAAGGTAAGGAAACCGCTGAGGTGGTTTAATGTAAATTTCATATCTCATTTTCCCCGACATAAATGTCGGGGCTTTGGGTACCGCGGTCGGTTCCGACCTATTTTTAAAGAAAATCCATATCCCGAATTCGGGATATGGATTTTCTTTTCTACTACCGATTTTACAGGCATGAATACCTTAGCCTCTTCTCTATCTAAAAGTACCTGGGCGTAACAATCGTCTTCGTTCGGCGACTCAAAATTCCCCTAGCGGATTTGGGGTATTTTACTTGGAACGATAATATGATTTTACGTCTTTCATTCGGTTTTAAATCCAACTCCCAAGTCAATTGCCCGGAAAGGGCATCTACTTCCGCGCCTGAAAGATTAATCGGTTTTACCTCAACGTCCTTATCTACCGCCACGGGAATTTGATCCCGAACCTCTATGGTTGCGGGTACCGATTTCTTATTCTCCACCAATATTTCATATTGCAAGGATTCCTTCACGTTTAAACCGAATGACTTCCGCTTGGAGGCTTCCAATCTTCGAGTAAGGAAATACGAGTTCTCCAAACCCAAGGAAACCTCAAGCGTATCGCTTACCGTGTTGGGCGCAAAGAAGGTTGTTCCTTGATAATCGCCTTTATAATATAAATCCATATCACCCGCAATTAACCCAAGCTTATTCCATCCCTCAATTTGGGCGATGAGAAAGGCGCCTTGTTTTATTTTAGGAATGGAAAGGGTGTAAAAATCCGCCTTGTCCTCAAACCGGTTCACGTCTATCATATGCGGGGCGGCATCGGCAGGAATAAAATGTTCCGTTCCCACTTCGAACCTTGTACTTAAATCATCTACCTCCAAGGTTTGGTATTCCACTTTACCACTTTCATCTTTAACCCTCCCCTTATTTACGGAAGAAGTTCTATACTCGTTTTTGGAATATCCGGACTTATCCAAAATCCATGCATTCATATTAGGTTTTGAGGGATCATCATCCGGGCTAACCACCGCGAGGGTCATGGGTTTATTATCCCAATCATTTCCGGTATTATTAAATATCCTAGCCTTATAATCCAAAACAATAGGCTCCGTCTTCTCCCCTGCCCTAATGGCATAATGCGGCTTCCATCCTGCTTGGGAAACGATATATCGTAAATCCACTTCTACCATCCCTGCTTTTTCAGCAACAACGGTAATCCGAATTCTTGCGTTCCGCTTTACCGCCTTATCAAAAACCTTTTGCCATTCCGGATTAAAATCAGCTATTTTTTCAGTGATTCCCGTCCTTCGTTTCTGGGTATCCGCTACCCTATTACTTAAATCCTTCAGCTTTCCCCTAAAGTACTCAGCACCCTTATCCAGTTCTTCAAAACTTACCGGATTATTACCCGAACGTTCCATATTCTTATAGTAATATTCACGCTCATCCTCCAGTAAATCCAGTTCCATATCCAAGGCGGCAAGTTGGGATTCCAAGGCATTCAATTTCTCATCAGCATCCTTGAAATCAGGTGATGTCTTATGGAAATTATCGGTTTTCTCAATGGCTACGGCATATACTTCATAACCTTCATTCAAACCGATTTTCAAACCTGCCTCAATGATTTCGGAGGACAAGCCCTCAAATAAGATATCCGACTTGCCTGCGGGCACCTCCGCTTTACCTTTTCTTTGAATTTCAGCATCCGCCAAATAAACGGTAACGGAGGAAATATCATGATCCGCCTTGGTTTCCTCCAATCTGCCGAAGTCAAAGAGAACAGCTAAAGCAGGAAGAAAAAGAATGGATAGAAATATCTTTTGCATGGTCTAAGGTTTTTTATCAATGATTTTTTGGAAATATTCTTTGAGGAATAAACAATCCGTATTTTTCGTTGGTATAAAAAATACCATATCATTATGAAAAGACTTATCCCTTTTTTATTCGTGGGTTGCCTCATGTTCATTTTTTCTTGCAAACAACCTCAAGAGGCGGTAGACCTAAACAACAGACCTAGCCCCACAGCCACCAACACGAACTTTAAAACCCAAGTAGGTCAAAAAATCCCGCAATTCTCCTTTGATGCCATGGACGGCAAGCAATACTCCATATCGGATTTGGAAGGCAAGGTGGTGTGGTTGAATTTCTTTGCCACCTGGTGCGGACCCTGCATTCGTGAAATGCCTCACCTTTCAGAGTTACACCAAGCACACCAAGGAAAGGATTTCGTTATCCTAAGCCTAGGCAGGGACCACCAAATTAATGACCTAAAAGATTTCGTCTCCAAGCATGAAATGGAATGGATGGTAGGTGCCGATCCCGGCAAAAATATATTCTTACAATTCGCGGATAAATCCATTCCCAGAAATTATATCATCGGCAAGGACGGAAAAATCAAAGCCCAGGAAATCGGTTATTCCGAAGATATTTTCCAAGGGCTAAAGGATAAGGTGGAGGAGTTGTTATAGGAGACGTTAGACGTTAGACGTTAGACGTTAGACGTTAGACGTTAGACGTTAGACGTTAGAAAATTAATTCTTATTTGAATACAAACAAAATTCGTCATTCGTCATTTTCAACAAACCCGTACATGAAACACAAATCATCCCTTGTTCTTATCATAATACTACTTTCTCCCGTCTTCCTTTTTTCCCAAGTAGATTACAAGGAAAGAGCGGAGAAAAATATTCCGTATTTAATACGGGATTCAATTCTTTTTTCTCAAGTAAGTATTGATGATGACGCCATCCGTATTTATACGAGTCTGAGTGACAGAAAAAATGACAAACCCGAGGCAATAATTTATTGGGATGACGTCCCTTATTTCATTGAAAAATTCGAGAAAAATGAATTAGAACAAGCTTTAAAAGTATATAAAGAAAAAGGGGATGCTGCCTTACCCTATTCCGCTGCCTCTTTAAGGGAAAAGTCAAAACCTACCTCATTACGGGGAATGCGCATTGCCTTGGATCCGGGACATTTTGCCGGTAATTTCAAGGATGCCGTTTTGGAACGGAAATTTATTCGGATGCGGGGTAAAGACTTGGGCGTCAAAAAAGACATTGAATTCTACGAGGCGGATTTTACTTGGAAAACCGCTAAAATCCTAGCGAAACGCTTGGAGGCTCAAGGCGCTACCGTAATGATTACAAGGAAGAAAGGCAAAGGTGTTGAAGGGCTTTCTTATCGTAAATGGTTAAAAAAGAAGTTTATTTCCTCCTTGAAAAATGATGTCGCCACAGGAACCTACCGTCAAGATCAAATGGATTGGTATTTAAATAAGGCGACGGAAAAGGACAAATACAGGTACGCCAACAAACAGGATTTAATTAAGCGCGCGGAAGTGATCAATGCTTTTCAACCGGACTTGACCATTCATATTCATTATAATGCTAGCGGAAAGGTCATCGGAAAAGATGGTTATTATGAACCTGTTTCTACCAATTACGCTATGGCATTTACGGGAGGAGGTTTTATGAAAGGGGAATTGTCCTCTCCTATGGCTAGATTGCATTTTTTACGCCTGCTTATTACAACCGATTTGGAGCGTTCCATTTCCTTCTCTGATGAAGTGATGAAAGAACATCCCAAGACGGTAAAAGTCCCTTTAATTAAAAATAAAAACAACGTCCGTTATTTAAATAAAAATTCCGTTTATGCGGATGCTCCCGGAGTGTATTGCCGCAATTTAGCGCTTACTAGAATGGTAATGGGTCCCATCTGTTTCACGGAAAGTTTCTTACAGGACAATGCCAATGAAGCGGTACTATTAAGTCAAAAAAATTACAAGGAAGCAGGCGTAAAAACTTCAAGCAGAATTAAGCTTGTAGTGGATGCTTTGGAGACAGGAATAAAGGAATATGTAAAGAATTAATCGCAAAGAAGATTTATAACTTTTATCTTACGGTTAAGAAGTTATTTCAATAATGTCCTACCACAAAGTTTTCAAAGGATTATCCGACAGAGCCAAAGAACTCCTCATGCGGGAGGAAGGCGGGGATATGGACTTCAAGCGATCCGCCTCCGCTTTTAAATCTGATGATTTGGTGGCTTTCGCCAATTCCTCTACGGGTGGCGTACTGCTCCTAGGAGTGGATGAAATGAAGGATGAGCGGGGACGTCAAGTCGGGAAAATCGTGGGTTGTAAAATCGATGATGATACCAAAATGACCATCCTCAACCGCGCGGCGGGATGCTTCCCTCCTATCGATATCGAAATCTACGTGGAAAATGATGATGAAATCCCGTTTTACAGAATAGAAATTCCATCCGGAAAAAATAAACCGTATTGCACATCCGGCGGGACTTATAAAATCCGGGACGACGGACAAAACAAAACCCTTGATCCCACTTCTCTGTTGGAGCTTTTCATGCAACAACAATCGGGTATTTTCATGGATCGTTTCCGTGAAGCCACTAAAGAATTTACCGGCATTATCAAAGGCACCCATCACTTAATCAACAATCACCGTAAGGGCATCGAAAAAGAGATCGAAGGACTCAAGCAGGATTTTAAGGATTTGCATGATAAAGCCATGTCGCCGGAATATGATTATGACCTCGTTAAGGCAAACCATCGGTTATTGAAGGAACTGAAAGAGCGGATGGAAAGGTTAGAGGGGATGACGAACGACGAATAGGTTAATTACGAATTAGGACTCTTAGTTTTAGAATTAAATTCCCATTCCCGTCTTAAATTCAAATCTCACTAAAATGTCCCACAAGGAGAGAAATCGGGGTCAAAAATCGGAGGACGTAAGGTTGTTTAATGACAAGACGCAGGAATTGTTTTTTGAAGCGCTTGAGGATCTTTCTTATTTATTCAGTCGGGGCTACGGGGATAAATCATCACTTCAAATCGTCGGGAACCGGTACCGCTTAAATTCAAGGCAGCAGAAGGCATTGCTTGGAATGTCCGCTTCGAAGGAATCCGTAAAAATGAGAAAAGCGAAGGAAGTTGCTTTCTTTGATATGAAGGGTAAAACCGTGGATATCGATGGTTTTAATTTATTAATCATTTTGGAAAGCGCCTTGTCGGGTGCTTATGTTTTCAAAGGCTTAGATGGCGCTTACCGTGATGTTTCCGGTGTACACGGCGGTTATAAAAAAGTATCAAGAACGGATGAAGCCCTCAAGATGATTGGTGAAGGGCTAAAGGATTTGGGTATCACGCATGCACGATGGTATTTGGATGCGCCTATCTCTAATTCCGGACGATTAAAAACCCTATTGCGGGAAACCGCGGAAAAGGAAGATTATCCTTGGGAAATCATTTTGGATAACAATCCGGATAAGATTTTAAATGAATCCGACCGCGTGGTTATTTCCTCGGATGCTTGGATTTTGGAGGAGTGTGGTGCTTGGTTTAATTTCAATGAATGGCTCATTGAAAACAAATTAAAATCACCGAATATCTTCTTGCCAAAAGCCAAGAAAAAAATTGCTTTAGTGGCTTGCGTAAAAGAAAAACGTCAAGGAAAACACCAAGCAAAAGATTTATATATCGGAGAAGAATTTAAAGCGTGGATGGCATTCGCGGAAAAGGAAGCGGATGAAACTTATATCTTATCCGGAAAATACGATTTACTTCATCTTGAGGATGAAATTTCATCTTATGATGTAAACCTCAATGTACAATCCCAAGCATACAAGGACGATTGGTCAAAAAAGGTATTGCGTAAATTAAAATCCAATGCGGATTTTAATCATGATTCCTTTTTCCTGATTTGTAACGATACTTATATGGAAGACCTAAAACCACATTTAAAAAATGCGGAAATTCCATTTAAAATAAAATAATGGCAAAAGCGATAAAAATAGGTTCGGGCTCCGTTTGGGAAGAACGCGTAGGATACTCCCGTGCTATCCGTACCGGCAATTTCATAGAAGTAGCCGGCACCACTGCAGTGGATGCGAACGGTAATAAAGTAGGTATCGGAAATCCGGCGGAGCAAACCCGTTTTATTATTAAAAAAGCGGAAAAGGCACTCAAGGAATTGGGCGCTGATTTAAGCCACGTCATTAAAACGGTCATGTATGTTACCGATATTGATCAATGGCAAGAAATCGGGGATGCGCACGGGGAATTTTTCAAGGAGATAAAACCCGTAGCTACGATGGTAGAGGTATCCCGGTTAATTGATCCGGATTTGGTAGTGGAGATTGAATTCCGGGCGTATGTTCCATAGCCCGCCACCCCGTCACCCCGACAGTTAATGGTAATTAAAAATTCATTATTACTTTCATATTCCGATTCAAGAAGCAACGTGTCGGGGTGACTGAAAGCCAGAAAACATGAAAATAGATAACGACAGGGCATTACTAATTAGAACGGATTATTCCAATGATGAGAAATGGAATAGAGTTATTGGAAAATTTCAAGAAGAAGATGACTTGGGCTACTGCGCAAATGTTTCTATTATTTCAAACAAAGCTCTTTTGTATAATTTATATATCAAGGATATAATTGAGGTTCTTCAATTGAAAACAAAATATACAGTGGGCTACATATTTGTTGCGGATAACGAAACATTTAAAAACTCAAAATCTCCAATTTTAGCAGTTAATATAGACAAAGAAAAAAGTTACCCTAGTTTCAGATTTATTCCATCTGTAGCAAGTGAAGTCGATAATAATTTATACATATCAAATATGGATTTTGAAGAATTCGTCGAAATGGCTGAAGTGATGGAAGATAGAATATTTGCAGGTTTTCAAAAATTCCACTGATATTTTCCGTTGAAAGGTGCCGAGTCATCCTAATAGTAAGTAGAAATTTAAAATTCATTCTTACTTTCATATCCCAATTCAAGAAGCAACGTGTCGGGGTGACTATAGTCCCCACCAAAACCAAAAATGAAAAAAACCGAAAATAACATATTCATCAGCGGATTTACTTTCGTAAGGAACGGGGATAAGTTTTACTTCCCGGTAAAGGAATCCATTCTTTCCATCCTCCCTATCGTTGATGAATTTATTATCGCTCTTGGTGATAACGACCCCGATGATCGTACCCAAGCATTGATTGAATCCATCAATTCCCCTAAAATTAAAGTTATCCACCGTGTATGGGATGAAGCCGCATTCGTTAAGCAGCACATTTTTAGGGATGAAACCAACTTCGCTTTATCCCAATGCAAAGGGGAATGGTGCTTTTATTTACAAGCCGATGAAGTCATCCATGAAAAGGATTGGGACACCATCGTTTCCGCTTGTAAAAACGCGGGTGATGACATAGATGGTTTATTATTCGACTATTTCCATTTCTGGGGGGATTACGATCACTACCTCCCCTATCATGGTTGGTATAAAAATGAAATACGGGTAGTACGGAATAACCGGAATGTCCAATCCATAAAAGATGCTCAATCCTTTAGAATTAACGGTAAGGATAAATTAAAAGTAAAAAGAATAGGCGCCAACGTTTACCATTATGGTTGGGTGCGTCCGCCCCGCTTAATGCAAGCCAAGAAAAAGGAGCAGGACGGTATGCATTGGGGCAAGGAAAAAGCGGAGCAAATGCACCAAGCCAGCCCCTTGGATTTTGATTACGGTCCCTTGGGGAAAATTCCTTTATTCAAAGGTTCACATCCAAAGGTTATGGATGATTACCGCAAGGAATTATCTTGGAAAGCTGAATTAAATTATTCCAAGCAGGAAACCAAGCCCAGGAAGAAGAACAAGCATGATTCTTTTAAGGTGCGGTTTCTATCCTTTATTGAAAATAATTTCCTAGGAGGTAGGGAGATTTTCGGGTATTCGAATTGGGTGGAGTAATTAACGAATAATT
>JAHDDF010000153.1 GCA_020629475.1 Saprospiraceae bacterium | reverse complement strand
TATGCCGAACATGCGTGGTGGCAGAGGCGGAAAGAAACGCATGAAGAAACGCAGAAGGTAAAAACCAAGGCTTTTATAGGCAAATGTGCTGCTGTTTCAAACTTGTGTATTTCCTTGATAATCAATATGTAAGATATAAGATTTACGACGTAAGACTCTAAGTTTTTATTTTACTACCAAATCGTCTTATGTCTTACATCTTTCGTCTTTAGTCTAATCATCAGTTTGTTATTGGAGTGTAAATTGGTTTTTGTAGCCACGCGATTGCATCTCAAAGCCAAAATAAAAGACCATGAAACGAAGGGAATTTATCCGTAAATCAGGATTAGGGGGCTTATTGCTTGCTTCCGCTAAATTCCCTTTCGAGGCATTGGGGGGACCGGATATCGTAAAATTGACGATCCTCCATACCAATGATGTCCATAGTAGGATTGAACCCTTCCCTATGGATGGTGGTAAATACCAAGGACTAGGCGGTATCGCCAAACGTGCCGCCTTGATTAAGCGTATCCGCAAGGAGGAAAAAAATATTCTTTTGCTCGATGCAGGTGATATTTTTCAAGGAACTCCTTATTTCAATTTCTTCGGCGGGGAACCGGAATTTAAGCTCATGACGGAAATGGGTTATGATGTGGCAACCTTAGGGAACCACGATTTTGATGGCGGCATGGAATCCTTGGATAAGAATTATGAGAATCACGCCTCGTTCAAGTTCGTCAATGCCAATTACGATTTTTCCGACACAAGGCTAGCCGGCAAAATTAAGCCCTACGAAATCATCAATAAGGGTGGTTTAAAAATAGGTATAATGGGTGTGGGGATAGAATTGGACGGTTTAGTACCGGCTAATTTATATGGAAATACCCGCTATTCAGACCCCGTAAAAGCGGCGCAAGACACTGCCATCTTTTTGAAGAGAGGCGCAAAATGCGACTATGTAATATGCCTATCCCACCTGGGTTATAAGTATGACGGAGATAAGATTTCCGATGTGAAGCTGGCATCCTTGACCAACAACATCGATCTAATCATCGGGGGACATACCCATACGCTTTTAGACCAAGCGGATACGGTAAAAAATAAGGATGGTGACCCCGTGATTATCAATCAGGTAGGCTGGGCAGGCGTAGCTTTAGGCCGCTTGGATATCAGCTTTGAAAAGAACCGGAAAAACAAATGCGTGACCTGCGGTAACCAAACCGTGAAATAGATTGTAAACCAATGTTTAGGATATTGTTCCTAAACCGTGAATTACATATTGAAATTTTACTTGAAAGTCCCGGGATTCAGGAAAATATTTTGCAACTTTGTCGTAGTTTCGTTTTCGTTGAATGAATCCTGAACAAATTTTCATTCTCGTTCAATCTCGTTACTTTAGAAAACAGTGTTTTGATAGCGATTTGCCAAGATAATTGGTGAATAGCCCCTTTTTTATCCGAATGATCGAAAAAAACCACATAAGTGTTTGGGATGGTTGCTTGTCAACCATTAAGAAGTACGTTAATCCGCAGAGTTATAAAACCTGGTTCGAGCCTATTCGTCCGGTTAACCTTAGCGGAAACGTTCTGACTATCCAAGTCCCCAACAAGTTCTTTTTCGAGTGGTTAGAGGAGCATTATGTTGCCGAACTAAAAATGGCAATGCGGGAGCAGTTGGGTGAAGGCGGTAGATTGGAATATCAAATCCTAATGCCGAACCACGACAAGAAGATTCCACAGTCGGGCTTAACTCCCACGACCAAGAGGGATAATCCCCCGCCCTATCAAAACGAGATTCCTACGGAACAGATTAAGAACCCTTTCGTGATTCCCGGCATCAAGAAGGTGAAAATTTCACCGAACTTGAACAGCAAGCTTACCTTCGATAATTTCATCGAGGGGGATTGTAATAGACTGGCGCGTTCAGCAGGTGTCGCGGTTTCCAAGAAGCCGGGAGGTACCGCATTCAACCCCTTGTTCCTTTACGGGGATTCAGGGTTGGGTAAGACCCACTTGGTCCACGCTATCGGTAACCAAGTACTTCAGGGAGCCCCGGACAAGACGGTTCTTTATGTAAGTTGTGAGGAATTCACGAATCAAATCATCAACGCCATCCGGAATAATGCGGTACAAGACTTTGTACGCTTTTACCAAATGGTGGATGTTTTGATGGTAGATGATATCCAGTTCTTGGCGAACAAGAACAAGATGCAGGAGATTTTCTTCCACATCTTTAATACCCTTCACCAAAGCGGTAAGCAAATCGTTTTGACCTCCGATCGTCCGCCCAAGGACTTGGAAGGCATCCAAGACCGTTTGATTTCCCGTTTCAAGTGGGGGCTTTCCGCGGATTTACAAATCCCGGAATTCGAGACACGAATCGCCATTTTCCAAACGAAAATGTCCGGTGAGGGATTAGAAATCCCTTCCAACGTTATCGAGTTCATTTGTTATAATATCAAGGATAATATCCGTGAGTTAGAAGGGGTATTGGTTTCCTTGATTGCTCAATCCACCCTGAACAGAAGGGGTATTGATATGGATTTGGCAAAATCCGTTATCAAGGATTTCGTACGGAATATCTCAAAGGAGATTACCGTGGACTTCATCCAACAACTGGTAGCCGAGCATTTCAATGTTTCCGTGGATAAACTCCAAGGAAAAACCAGAAAGCGCCAAGTGGTTATCGCTAGGCAATTATCCATGTACCTTGCCAAAAAATTGACCAATAAATCCCTGAAGGCTATCGGGGAGAATTTTGGTGGAAGGGATCACAGTACCGTGATTTATTCCTGCAAGGCAGTCCAGGATCTTTTGGACACGGATATGATATTTAAGGACACCGTAACGGACCTTGAAAAGAAGATCAAAATGAATCTTCACGAATAATTGAATTTTTTTTCGTTTCGGGAACCTATTTTTTTCGAAATGTATTGTTCCTTTTGCAATCGGAACGTATATTTGCAGCCGCCTTGGTGAGGTGGGTGAGTGGCTGAAACCACCGGTTTGCTAAATCGGCGTACTCTGAAAGGGGTACCGCGGGTTCGAATCCCGCCCTCACCGCAAGAAAATAAGGGGCTTGTTCCCCATCGGGGTGTAGCGCAGTCCGGTTAGCGCGTCCGCTTTGGGAGCGGAAGGTCGCAGGTTCGAATCCTGCTACCCCGACTGAAACCGCTTGGCTTGAAAAAGTCAGGCGGTTTTTTATTTACCCCCTTCAGGATTTTGCAACTAATCTCCTTGAAAACAAATTATTGGTCTTTGCCCTTGCACCAACTGAAGGGGTGATAAAAAATCCCCCGGAGCAAAGCTCCGAGGGATTCATGGTTCGAGGAAATACCTCGATATGTCAGGTTATGGCGATTATTGCTTCACCACTTTTTCTACGATTTGAGTAGCACCATTATCAATGGTCATGTAGTAAACACCATCAGCCAATCCGTTAAAGGAAACATTAAGCGTTTGCTCACCGGAAGCTACTTGGAAGGAGTTCAGTTGAACCACTTTACCAAGAACATCGGTAACGGTAATGTTTACATCAGAGGACACCTCGGAATTCAATACAACGGATACTTCGCCGCGTGTCGGATTCGGGAATGCGGAAATCAAATCAAATCCTTTAACGCGCTTGATGTTGATGATTTCGGAGTAGGTAAACGTACCATCGAAATCAACTTGCTTCAAGCGGTAGTAAGTAGACTTACCGTAGTTCTCGTCCAAGAACTCGTATTGGATAGGATTGATGGAGTTTCCTGCACCATCGATTACAGCAATCGTACGGAAGTTTTGTCCGCCATCGAAGGAAGACTGGAGCTCGAACTTATCGTTCTCGATTTCAGCAGCGGTTTCCCACTCAAGTAGGTTACCACGGTCTTGCGCCTTACCGGTGAAGTAAGTCATCTCAACCGGGATGGTAACACCTCCGTCCTCATGGATAAAGAACTCGGAGAAGCTGGAAACCGTAGTTTCAAGGTAGTTCGCGGTAGTACCGAAAGTACCTTGAGCATTATTTGGTACCAATGTTTGAAGTGCACCGGCTGCGGAAGCCTCAGCCGCAAGGTGGTCAGTAGAACAACTTGCATTATCGAATTTGGTAATCAAAAGATCGCCCGTGGTAAGCGTTACGTTGGTGGTTTCCGTTGCTCCTTGAAGCATGGAGTATTCACCACCGGTGAAGTATAATCTTACATTTACAGGAGCAGCAGGCTGTGTAGCAACCGTAATGGTAATGTTTCTTACCAAGTAGTTCTGAAGCGTAGGAACGTCCATGCGGTTCGCATCGGAATCCAACCAGAAGGAAGCGTTGATCATACCCATTGCTTCGCTATCGAATACGGAAGCGATGATATCACCTCCCGCATACAAGTTTAACCAACGATTGGAACCGGTAGACATGATACCCGCGTCAGCTGGCGTACAAGCATCGGTGGAACCCGGAGCAACCTCACCGCAGAACACGTCGAAGTTTAATGGGTCATAAGCTTGATTTTGGCAACTTACCGAACCATCGGAAGAAACAGTCACGTACATGTTACCGGAAGCAGCAGTAACAATAGTACCTGCTTGGTTATCATCACCATCCAATAGTAATGCTCCCGTATTATCGGAACCATCATAAATCTGCAGGTAATCCCATCCTGCCTCAAAGAAGCCGGAATTCACGTATAGATTTAATGGAGAACCATCGGAAGATTGAAGAATCCACTCTTGGGTTTCATTACTATCGTAACAGAAGTCACCGCTATTGAATACGGTACCGCAAGTAACGATGGTAGGACAAGTTGTTGGATTAACATTACCCGGAAGGCTCAGATTACAAAGTGCATCGGAATCATGCTCCAAGGTAATATCAACAGCAACTCCATTGGTAAAAGGACCTACGTTGTAAGTACCTGCCATGGTAGCGGTAGCCAAAGTGGAAGTTCCATCCGTGATAGCGATGGAAGCAGCATCACCCATATCGGTAATAACTACATCAACGGTAAAGCCTGCAACACAATCTTCAACAACTGTGGCGGTAGCCGTTGGTGCTATACAAGACAAACAATTTACTGCCCAATCCAATGGATCATATCCACTATTAGTACACTGTACACTTCCGTCGGATTGAATCTCAACAAAAAGATTCGGTCCCGTGGATGTAATAGTAGCACCGGTGTGATCTCCGTCCGCTTGGTAAAGAATGGGTGCGGTATTATCCGTACCGTCATAAATTACCAGCTCATCCCAACCTGCTTCCGTGAAACCTCCGTTTACTACCAATTGAAGAACACTTGTACCATCAGAAGAGGTATACAACCACGTCTGAGCTTCGTTTGGTCCGTAGCAGAAAACAGAAGTTGCAGGCGCTCCTCCACACATTACTGTTTCCACGATAGGGCAAACAGTCGGGTTAACATTGCCCGGAAGGGATAAGTTACATTGTGGGTTGGTGTCATGCTCAAGCGTGATATCAACCGGTGTACCATTGGTAAATGGTCCAACATTAACGATACCTGCCATGGTAGCCGTACCAATGGTCGTTGTACCGTCGGTGATGTTAATGGAAGCGGCATCACCCATATCGGTGATGTTTACGTCTACTGTGAAACCTGCAACACAATCCTCTACTACGGTAGCCGTAGCGGTAGGAGGCGTACAACAAGCCGTGGATGCGTCACCATTGAAACAAATGTTATCAATGATGAAGTCATTGTAGTATGCGGAACCGGTAGCGGAGATTTCAGTACGGAAACGGAAAGCGTGCAATGCACCTGCCGTATACGCTGAAAGGTCTACGGTAATATTTTGCCATGCGGCATTGTTACCGGAGTATGTTCCTTCAGTAGTCCAAGTATTTCCACCGTCAGCGGAAATATCAACATAAAGGATGTTCTGAGCAGCGTCATCGATATTGTTGGAGAACCAATCAAAAGTCAAATCCACCAAGTTCTCGGAACAAATAATGGGAGACTGAAGCGTTTCATTGCCACCGTTTCCTCCGGAGAAATCCATATGTGTAGCACCGCCACCGTCAAATGTATTATCACAAACACCTATTGCGCCGTAATCGGGACCTCCGTTTGCTAAACAGTCAAATTCCCAGCCACCGGAATTCGTCCAGCCTGCAGGAAGAGCACCCGTACCAAAGTATTCAGTCAATAGAGGAGTACCTGAACAAGTGTAAGGGCAAGTAAACGTAACGATGCCTAATGCTACATCACAAACAGGATCCGTTCCGTGCTCAAGCGTGATATCAAGTACGGTACCGCTTGGGAAAGGTCCTAATTGGTTAAGACCCAAAACCGCAGGCGTGGACGGGAAGTTACCGTTTGCATCAACGAAGGCAGGAGTACCACTACCCAAATCGGTTACGTTATAACGTACGATGAAGATACCCGTACCACAGTTATCCAAAACCAAAACCGGATCAGTAACAGGGGAAGTACAAGTCAAGCAGTTTACGTCCCAGTCTATGTTTGTATAACCGCTAGATACACAACTTACGGAACCGTCAGCAGCGAACTCAATAAATAGGTTTGGTCCGGTAGAATTAAAGGCTAACCCTGTAAGATCTCCCCCATTATTACCACTGTAAAGTACAGGTGCTGTATTATCCACACCATCATAGATAATAATATCATCACAACAACCCTCCATTTGTCCCGCGTTGAAAGCGATATTCAATGGTGAGGTGCCATCGGAGGAAGTGTACAACCAAGTGTTTGCGTCATTATTATCATAACAATGAGTTTCATTTGTAGCAACGCCGCAAGTAACAGTAGCAACGGTTGGACAAACCGTTGTGTTAACCAAACCCGGGGTGGTTTGATTACAAATCGGATCGGTTGCGTGCTCCAATGTGATATCAACAGGCGTACCGTTAGTAAATGGACCAACGGTAACGATACCTGCCATAGTAGCGGTTCCTACCGTCGTAGTCCCATCCGTAATATTGATGGAACCGGAATCACCCATGTCGGTGATATTTACCTCAACGGAAAAACCGCTTACGCAATCCTCAACTACGGTAGCGGTGTAGGTAGGAGGCGTACAGGTAGCCAAGAAATCAACCTCTAGATTAACATCTATAGTAATGTTATCATTGATTCCATCGGCAGGATCATCATATCCGGTAATCACGATGGTCGTAAAGCCGGTAACATCCGTACCTGAAAAATCAATAGGACAGATATCCGAAGTAACGGTTCCGTCTACGTCAGTGCTGTACAGATACCAGTTACCACCACCGGTGGTACAATTACCGGCATCAGTACCATTATCCACCAAAGTGATGGAATTGATTGGGGCGCCTGAATTACAAGTAATATCCGCGATATTGATGGTCAATACCACAGGAGTCAGATCAGAACCCGCCGCCGTAAAGTTCTGTGTACAAATCAAAGCATGACTCGGTAATGCCATTGCTAGCAAAACAAAGCATGCGAAAACATGTGTAATTAACTTTTTCATACAAGTGAAATTGGTTAAAGAATGAATCAACGTAAGTATGTCTTTGCTGAAAATCGGGGAAAATAAAAAACGGATCCAAAGGCTATGCTTTTGAAATCCGGTTTTCTGTTTAGGTCTTGGAAAGGAATAAAAACTTACCCCTTGCATGTGGTTACAAGGTGTTCTGTAGATTTGCTGATTGTAAATATAAGGCGAGTGAATCTAAATTCACTTAAAATCATCGTTTTCTTAACATCTAAATCCTCCAAATTCATAAATTTCTGTGGCAGTGACCCGCTATTTTTCCTTCCGTGAACCAAACTCCGGGGATTTTATTTAACTTAATCCAAGCAATTCAAAACTTTACCACATAGTTTTCCCTAACCAAGCTCATTTTATAACCCTCGTTATCAACGAATTAAAAAATTCAAAATTAACGAAAGGTCAGGCTCATGGTTGTTTTACGTGGTGCACTCATAGGGCTCATTTTTATTTGTTTTTCCGAAATTCAAGAAGCTTCGGGACAGATAAATTTTGAGCCGGTTATGGATTTTGAAGGAAAAAACCATCAATTCGGTACCGATTTCTTTCAAGGCGGCGGCGGTGGTATCTCATTCGCTGATTTTAATGACGACGGTTTACCTGACCTGACCTACGGGACAGGTATGGGACAAAATCCGTTATTCCTTGTTAATAACGAAGGGGTTTTCGAGGAAATCGACCTAGGAATAATTAATACGGACGTCCATAAACAGGTCATTTGGGCGGATTACGACAATGATGGCGACAAGGATCTCTTCTTGGCTGTAGCCGGCGGCATAAACCGTGTGTACAGAAACGAAGGAAACGGTTATTTCCCTGACGCCACCTTCCTTTTAGGGCTTCCTACGACTCCTCAAATTACATCGGGGATTTCACTCGGGGATATAGATAATGACGGATTCCTTGACATGTATTTGAGTCGATATTCCATCGATGAAAATGTCACCAATCAACTTTTTCGTTTTAACGGTGCTTACTTCGAGGATATTACCGCCATTTCAGGAACGGGCGACGGAAATCAACCCTCTTTTTGTTCCTCCATCGCTGATTTCAACGGCGACGGCTTAATGGATATACATGTGGCAAATGATCACAACCCTTTTGCCAATAGCCTATTCATTAACAACGGAAGTGAATTCGTCAACCAAACCGAAAATTTTGGGACAAACCTTATGGTGGATGCCATGAATTCCGGTGCCTATGATTTTGATCAAGACGGGGATTTAGACCTCTACATAACAAATAACTCCCAAGGAAATTACCTTCTTCGCAACAACAACGACGGTACCTTTTCGGATAAGACGGATAATCATAACCTGCGGCACAATATTTTCAGCTGGGGGGCAGGCTTCTTTGATGCCGATAACGATACGGACTTAGACCTTCTGGTTTGTAACGCCCCTGTTTCAGGCCAAGGGGATTCCTCCATGATTTACTCCAATGATAATTTGTGGTTCAGTCCTGTTGATTTCCTAGGGGATACTTCCGCCTATTACGCCTTCGCTTACGCGGATTATGATTTGGACGGCGACCTCGACATTGCCGTTTCTTCCCAAGAAGACCCTTTCATGTTATATGAAAATGTAAGTCCGGGAACCGGGAACTACCTATGTATTGACATTGAAGGAACAGAACAAGCCAAGGATGCCCCGGGTACTTGGATTTTCGTACACGCAAACAATCGAACTTATACCCGCTACACACAACTCGGGGAATCCTTTTTGGCGCAGCACTCCCCTACGGTCCATTTTGGCTTGGCAAACAATGAAACCGTGGACTCCTTGGAGGTTGTTTGGTTGGATGGCTCCAAGGAGACCATTTATGATATTCCTGCCAACCAATGCCTTGAAATTATTGAAGGAGAAGGATGGGTAAACGCTCCTCAGGACACTACCGTAACGGATACCACGGTAGAGGATTCCGTAATTACCTTTACTCCTACATTATTAAATAATGACCTTGACATTTCCGCTTATCCAAACCCGGGCAACCTAGGCGCGGATATCCTCCTTGTTAGTAGTCCGCCCGTATCATCTCCTTTTGATGTTATCATTTTCAATGCTTTTGGGCGATTGGTTTATCGTGAGCAAATTGAATTCACGGGCGGAAAATCCTCCATCTCCCCTACCTTTTTACCCAAGGGCGTTTATTTGATTAAAATGATAGATGCAAAAGGTAATTCGGGTACTTTGAAATACATGGTTCAATAATTTTATTCATCAATTACCCACAAAAAAATCCCTTGGGGCAAGCCCCAAGGGATACATACGCAGATCCACTCTAATGTAGTCTTAGAAGTGTTTCATTTTGGCTCAATTAGGCAAATCTGTTGCTGGATTTTCAACTAGGTGCCCTTCTAAAATATTGTTATTCAGACGTTAGACGCTAGATGTTAGACATTAGACAGT
>JAHDDF010000685.1 GCA_020629475.1 Saprospiraceae bacterium | reverse complement strand
CGGGAATCCTTGGGTCCTAGGGAATCCGCATAAAGGCTTCCTCCGACAACGGCACCGTTATCCTCGGCGATTTGCTTCAACAATTTAGGGTTGATGGTGCTTTCAATGAAAACGGCAGGAACGCCTGATTCCTTGATTTGCTTACCGATATTAGCCACGTCCGAGGTTTGGGCTTCCGCTTCGGTGGATGTTCCTTGTACCGCTTGGAGTTTCAAGCCATATTTGTTTCCGAAATATTGGAATGCGTCATGGGAGGTAATCAAGACGCGGTGTTGCTCAGGAATTTTTGAAACCTGCTCAAGGATATACTTATCCGTGTTCTCCAATTCCGTTTTATAGGCATTAAACCGGTTTTCCAAGAAATCTTTTTCTGCCGGAAGAAGTTCCACTCCTGCCTTATAGATGTTCTCCGCGTAAACGACACCGTTTAGGGCGTTCATCCAAGCATGAGGGTCAAAGGAGTTTTCATAGTCCAAGCTACCAATGGCATCCACGCCTTCCGTAACGGTATAAACTTTTGCTTTGGTACCTGAATTTTCAATCAATTCCGTGAGCCACCCCTCAAAGGTTAAACCGTTTTTTAATACGATATCAGCCTTATTTACCAAGGCTGCATCACCCGGAGTGGGCTCGTGTAGGTGAGGGTCTCCGCCAATAGGAACAATGGAAATTACTTCCGCTTTATCACCAAAAATGTTTTCCGCCATATCGGCAATCATGGAGCAGGTAGCTGCTACCACGGGTTTATCTTCTTCCGCGAAGAGGGAAAAGGATAGTGCAATGAATAATGAAAAGGCAATGAATTTTTTC
The DNA here is from genome assembly GCA_020629475.1 of Saprospiraceae bacterium. Taxonomy (GTDB): domain Bacteria; phylum Bacteroidota; class Bacteroidia; order Chitinophagales; family Saprospiraceae; genus JAHDCE01. The sequence goes on along the minus strand of JAHDDF010000685.1, from coordinate 769 downwards.
ATGGACCTACTTGGTATCTGATTTTTGAACAAAAATATTGTAAGCCGCTTTTTGGGTAACGGTTTGGGCGTTTTCCGTCCCGACCTTGATTTTTACCGAGCCGTCGAAGTCAAAAATTTCAATGACTTCAACATATGTTCCAAGGAGAAGGTTGAGTTGCTCCAAATAAGCAAGGAAAGGTTTGGAATGTTCCCTGATTCCTACAATAACGCCCGATGTCCCGGGTGTCCATTCCGTAAGCGGGGATTGCTGCCTTTCCGCGAATTTCCCGTCGCGGTCCGGGATGGGATCGCCATGAGGGTCAAAGCGTGGAAATCCAAGGAATTCCTCTAGCCGATTTACGAGCTGTTCCGAGTGGATGTGTTCCAATTGTTCGGCGACATCATGTACTTCATCCCACGTAAAATCCAGCTTTTCGTAAAGGAAGACTTCCCATAACCGATGTTTACGGATAAGATTGCGGGCTACTTTGTCTCCTTCGGGGGTGAGTTCAGCTCCCTTGTACCGCTCGTAGAAAACGTAGCCGTTTTTGGAGAGGCGTTTTATCATGTCCGTAACGGATGCCGCTGCCGTTTTCATTTCCTTGGAAATGGCATTGGTACTTACCGGCTTATCCGATTTTTCGGAAAGCTTGAAGATGGCTTTTAAGTAATTTTCCTCCGCTTGTGAAATCATGATAAAACAAATGTAAGAAATATTTTTAGATGAGTCTAAAAATATTGTTACAAAGACAAAAAAGGGCAGTGGCATTTGCCATCACCCTTCAGTT
>JAHDDF010000684.1 GCA_020629475.1 Saprospiraceae bacterium | reverse complement strand
TTGATTTTTAAATTACGCTATTAAAAAATCCGTACCAACATCGCAATACCGAACCCCATTAAAATTAATCCGGAGACCCGACTAAACCATAATAGGTGTTTTTCCTTAATCTTATCGGTTATTTTATCGGCAAAATAAATTTTTAACTCGTCTAGTAATGCTACGGTGAAAAGGAGGATAAAAAAATAAAAAATACGCTCGGGGATAGTGTATCCTTTTTCAATGGTTCTTCCTACCACGCCCACCCAAAATACGAATACGAAGGGATTGAATACGTTTACCGCCATCCCTTTCCCGAACAACAATAAATATCCCTTTGTACCCAAATTTTGTTTTTCTCCTTTACTTGGTTTGGAAATAAATCCCATAATCCCGAATATGATGAGAATTATCCCACCAATGAGTCCGACGTAGAAGGTGAAATCCGGATTTTCACTGACGTAAGACAGCCCAAGGAAAACCAAGGAGATATAAATGATATCACTTAACCAAACACCCGCCGCTAGCGTGGATGCCTCCCAAAAACCGCGTTCAATCGCCAACTGGACAATCAGGAAAAATACCGGTCCGGTGGCGGCGCTTAATACTACGGCTAAGAATAAACTATCAAGGATCAAAATGTGAAGGCTTCAAGTTCAGGAAGCCAAATTAATACGCGGCAGTATATTTGTTGCACAATCGGGAAAAAACCGCTTAAGAATGGATGGATCATACTTGCATACGGAAAAAACGATTTCGGTGAAATTAGGTACTAAGATTAAGTATCCCATCCGGGTTTTTAATTTGAAGGAATGGGGGATTGATCAAGAAGTATTTCTAAATCTTTTGGCAAAGAACGTCCCTCATTTGGATTGGGATGAATATGATATGCGGAAGGGCCGTTTTAATATATTATTCGAGGCGCTCCCTGAATATAGGAAGGAACTTAAATCCTTAGAACCCGATTTCTTTTCCGGACGGATTGACGAAAAGGATATTAAAAAATATATTGGCCAATTAAGCGAAGAAAAACAAGCCGAATTTTGGGATATTATCCCGCATCGGCGCCGTTCCATTAGTCAATTCATGCTCACGAAAAATGAATTAGGTACTTGGGATATTGAACGATTCGTAGAAGAGAAATTTTCCCAACAGGTGGATGATTTCCGGAATATGGAAAGGGTCTTTTCCCAAACGAATTATGAAACAACGGCTCATCCCGAGTTTAAGAAATTCATGCTGAAGCTGGTAGAGCAAACACTTGAATTTAAACCCGAAGCCAAAAAGATAAAAATGGTTTGCCATGAAATGGCAACCGTTACCCTAGAGGATCGACCGGGTGATAATTCCCCGGAAGGGGTTCATCAAGATGGCTCGCAATATATCGTTTCCGCATTGGTGATAGAGCGGAAACATATTACGGGCGGCTACAGTGAAATTTACGGTCCGGATAAAAAAACGCTCTATTTCCGATATGCCTTACAAGCGGGTGAAGGCTTGTTCCAAATGGATGACGGTACGGATTTATGGCACAAGGTTTCCTCCATTTACCTTACACCCGGAACGGACGAGGAAATGGGTGAACGCAATATCATCGGTTT
>JAHDDF010000683.1 GCA_020629475.1 Saprospiraceae bacterium | reverse complement strand
AATCAAAATCCTTTATTTCCAAATGAAGAAGAGAATCACCTACGCCCTGTTTTTTATTCTAGTACTACCCTTTTTACTCGTTAGTTTTAGGAAAAACAATATCCAATCCACGGATGAATTAAAATTGAAATACGAGACGCCTCATTCCAAATATATTGAGGTAAGAAATGCCGATGTCCATTATTACGATTCCGGCAAAGGGGAAATTCCTTTGGTATTATTACACGGTTTCGGTGGCTCTTTTAAGAATTGGGATAGGATTTGGAATTCCTTTCCGGAAAAATATAGAATCATTGCCGTGGATTTACCGGGTTTCGGTTTATCCGAATATCCTATCGGGACGGAAAATAACGGTGAAGCCGTAGTGGACCGGTTTAGCGTTGCCGTTGAAGCCATCATGAAAAAGGAAAATCTGGATAACATCCACTTGGTCGGAAATTCAATGGGTGGTTTTGTTTCCTTGGAATTGGCGCAACGTCATCCGGATAAAATTTCAAAATTAGTCCTCCTGAATTCCGCCGGATTTGATTTGCACAAAATCGGCGGAAAATTTGTGAAGCTTTCCAAGACTAAGGTTTTTGAATACATGCTAAGGAAAGGCATACCCATTTTCCTATCCCGCAAGTCCGCGGAAAATACGATGGTCAAAGGATTCACCAAGGAGGAATTAATTTCCTACCATGAATTGATCAATAGAAAAGAAACCATTCAAACCCTTCGTTTAATCGGTAGCTCCATCCACTCCCCTGAAACTTGTTTCGATGACATCGACATCCCTACCCTTGTGGTTTGGGGCGACCAAGACAAGGTCATTCCCTTGAAGCACGGTTGCCGTTTTCAAAATACGATGCCAAATGCTACCTTAGTGGTATATGAAAATTCAGGTCATGTGCCCATGATTGAAACGCCGGAATTGCTCATGGAGGATTTAATGGCGTTTTTTGAATAAAATAAAACACCATGCAGGAAAGGACATTAAACACCAAGGTTTTCGAATCCTTTCCCATACTTCAAACACAAAGGCTTTTATTACGTGAAATCCGGCCCGAGGATGCTGATAGCATTTTCAGGATGCGAAGCAATGCACGTGTAAACCGCTTCATCGCCCGTCCGGAAATGAAGGAGGCTTCCTCTTCAGAAGAATTGGTAAAAAGAACCATTAATGCTTATAAAAACCGACAAGGCATCGGTTGGACGGGAATATTGAGAAACAAAGGGGAATGCATCGGGACCTGCGGTTTTAATTCCATTGATTATCCCAATTTGCGTGCGGAAATAGGCGGTGAATTAAACCCTGATTTCTGGGGAAAACGGATTGCCTTGGAAGCCTTTACCGCCATAATTAACTTCGGGTTAAAGGAATTCGGTTTACACAGCATTGAAGCCAAAGTACAAGCCGAAAACCGTGGGGCTATTTTCTTGTTGGAAACATTGGGCTTCAAAAAAGAAGCGCATTTTAGGGATAGGATGTACTTCCAAGGAGAATTTATCGACATGGCGGTTTATTCCTTGGTTAAGAATAAAAAATGAGGAATGAATAATGTGGGAGCAAGCGATAATCGGTTTTTTTAGTCCTTGGAT
>JAHDDF010000152.1:1470-9901 GCA_020629475.1 Saprospiraceae bacterium | reverse complement strand
CTAAGCATTCTCTAAAATCAGATCCTTCATTGCCACTATCCAATCCGGATGGTCATTTAAGCTTTCCACCAAGTCGATTTTTTCACCGCCAAGCTCCTCGAATTCCTCTTGGTATTCATCGGAGATTTCAATGGTGGTTTCTAAGCAATCCGCTACGAAAGCCGGACAGAAAACCAATAGCTTCTTGGCATCCTTATCCGCTAGTTCCTTTAAAACTTCGCTTGTGTATGGCTGCAACCAAGGATCTCTTCCCAAACGTGATTGGAAGCAAGTCGTGTAATCTTCTTCCTTTAATCCCAACTTAGCTGCTAATGCCCGAGTCGTAGCATAGCACTGTGCGGAATAGCAATATTTGTTCTTGGAACAGATGGAATTACAACATCCGTCTTTCAAGCAGTAATCGTGGTCATCCGCTTTCCTGATTTGCCTTTGCGGCAAGCCATGATAGGAAAACAGGATGTGGTCATAATCCTCAAGGTTGAACTTTTGTGCACGCTTGATGAAAACATCAATCATGGGCTCGTAGTCGTAAAATGAATTTACGAACTTGACTTGCGGGATATTTTGCTTTTTAGTTAGCAATCGCATTACTTCCTCATGAACCGAACCGGTAGTGGCTGATGCGTATTGAGGGAAAAGCGCTACCACCACGATTTCCTTGACGTCCTCCTCAATCAGTTTGTCTAGCGCACTTTCGATGCTTGGGTTTTGGTAACGCATCCCCAATTCCACAACATAGTCCGAACCAAGTAATTCTTGGACGCCATCCTTTAATTTGTATCCGAAAGTCTTGAGTGGAGACCCATCCTCTGTCCAAAGCTCTTGATATAGCTTAGCGGAGGCACCTGAACGGAAAGGGGCAATGATTCCTCTTACCAAAATATTTCTAGGAACCGCCGGTATATCAATAACTCTTGGATCAAGCAAAAATTGCTTTAAATACCTGTACACATCTTTTCTGGTGGGAGAGTCCGGCGTCCCTAAATTCACCAATAAAACGCCTGTTCTGCCTTCGATTGCCATGTTATTTCGTTTTTCACTCCTCCACGGAACACCTAGTTTTTCAAAGGGTTCACGGAATTTTTGCGAAGATAGCTATTTAAGGACTTCTGAATGCCTACATAAACTTTTGTTAAAGCCCTTAATTCCATGTGGAAAGATTAACAAGGCGGGGATTTGGGATTGTCATATTATTAAATTCTTTCATTTGAAATTCATTTAAATTTAATCCCTTAGTTTTTAGGTAATTGTATATTTTCGTGTCCGAATTACACCCCTTGCTTACCCCATGTTACAGCCCTGTTTGTTAATGACCGTAAGTCTTAAAATCCCTTTTGCCGGTCTTTTTTAGCCCCCTTGAACGATGGTTTTCTTGTGTATATTGCAGACAAGAAATGATTTTAACCGGTAGAAAATCAAATGAAACCAATTGAAGGAATCTTTACAAAATCTTTGGCTATGCTGAACAATATTAAATCACTCGGACTGATGCTTGTCTTTGCCCTTATGGCGATAACGACTTTTGCACAGCAATCCGAAACGGAAACGAACAATGATGCCTACAGGACACCGGGTTGGTGGACCTTCGGTATTAATGCGGGTTCTTCTTACCAAACCAGTGACGTATGTAATGAGTACAATGGTTGGGGTTTAGGATTAACCTTAGCAAAGAACCTTTATTATAAGCCTAATAGACCGCTTTCCTTCGATTTGAGGGGACGTCTATTATACGCTAACCAAAGGGGACAGGATTACGAGCGTTCCGAGGGTATCGTCAATAATACCGCGGTTAACGGTATGAGCGAGGACCTCGACGCGCAGGATTACGTTACGGGTGTGGCGGATCCATTTATATATTCCAATTATAGGAATGACCTTTTAGAGCTAGGTTTGGAAGGTGTATTTACCTTAAATCGCCTACGGGAGCGCACCAATTGGATCGTTAGCCCATATGTAGGTATAAACGTGGATTGGCACAAGGCTAGGGTGGATCAAGCTGATGAATTATTCGGCGATTATTCCGCCTTGTACAATAGTTTTGATCCGGGTGCTTCTAAAGCTACAATCCTTAACACCCTCGAATCCGGAATGGACGGAACCTATGAAACCGACGGTGACGGCATGAACGATTGGGGTAACTTTACCTGGATGCCTTCTGCGGGTCTTGAGGTGGGATACCAATTAACCCCTAGATTCTCCATGCACTTAGGACATAAGGTAACTTGGTCAAGAGATGATATTCTTGACGGACAACGTTGGGACAATAACAATTCTGCTACCGGAAACAATGACATTTACCATTATACCAATTTAGGCCTTCGTTGGATTGTTGAGCCGGGAACCAAGGAATTGGAGCCACCTATTATCAAGGTTATCCGTCCTCGTCCTTCCCCTTACAATACCAACCAGTCTTATATCAGTGTTTACGCGGATATCGAGAATATTGAAAGCGCAATGGACATTACGTGTAACTTCAATGGACGTCCGCATACGAACTTCAATTTCAATAGTGCTTCCGATAAGTTCACCACAGGATTGAACTTGAATGAAGGAAGAAACGAGCTTGTCATTACTGCAACAAATCCTGCGGGAATGGATCAAGAAACGGTAGTTATCATTTACAATCCGATTGTAAATAATCCATCCAATCCTCCCGTAACAAACCCACCGGTGACGAATCCTCCTTCAACAGGGAATCGTCCTACGGTGAATATTACCCGCCCGTCTTCCAATACGACGAATACGGACGATCAGTTTTATAACATTTTAGCAACAATCCGTTACGTGAACTCACAGAGTAACGTACAGTTCTACGTAAACGGCAGACCAAGCGGAAGCTTTAAGTTCGTTCCTTCCAGGGATCAATTCGAGGCATCCATCCAATTGGAGGAAGGAAGAAATGATATTAAGATTGTAGGAACCAATAGTTATGGTTCCGCTGAAGATACGGCAATCATTTACTTCGAGGAGCCTTGTGATGACCCAACCGTAAGGATTACCAATTTACAGAAGCCTCCCACGGGCAGCACCAAGGCTAATTTTGAGGCAAGGACAACGAACGTAAATAGCAAAAATGATATCGAGGTACGCGTTAACGGCGTTCGCCAATACGATTATACCTTCAGTGTATCCAAGCAAACCATCCAAGGAAGGTTGACGGTAAAGCCGAGCAATAATAATATCCAAATCACGGTTAGCAATAACTGCGGTTCAGATACGGATAACGATAATTTGAATAACACTCCTGTAGCGGATCCTGATCCAAAGCAACCGCCTGTTGTTGATATTACACAACCGAATAATGGCTACGAAACGGATCGCCCAAGTACTGTAATTAAGGCAATTGTTCGTCACGTAACAAGCAAGAATAATATCCGCCTGACGGTGAACGGAAGCAATATTAGCTCCTTCTCCTACAGTACGACCACCGATATCTTATCCGCTTCCGTTCCTTTGAGAGGAGGTAAAAACACCATTAAGGTATCCGGTACCAATAATGATGGTTCCGATTCAGACCAAATTTCAGTGTACTACGTACAGAACCAGCCGGATCCGACGCCTTGTGATGAGCCTAAGGTTACCATCATTAGTTTGACCCAGCCTGTACCTACGGATGCCGATCCGAATATCGGAAAGACAACGCTTACCGCCAGGGTAGAAAACGTGAGTAGCAAGAACCAAATCTCCTTGAAGATTAACGGTACTTCTAACCCGAATTTCAATTTCAACCCTACTACGGGTGCGATGACTGCCGCTATCCAAGTGAAGCCGGGTCCGGTAAACGTATTAATTGAGGCTACCAATAATTGCGGTAAGGATACCGCTACGAAAAGCACTACCTACAATGCGCCTTCCACACCTACGGTTTATCCGCCGGTTGTGAATATTATCCGTCCTTCGAATAATTCCACTACGGATAAGCCAAAGTCGGATTTGAAAGCTACCGTATTAAACGTGACCAGCAAGAATGATATTAAAGTTCAGGTGAATGGTTCCAATGCTCCTTTCAGTTTCAATGCCGGAACAAAAACGGTTACAGCAAGCGTGAATTTGAATAGTGGTTCCAATACCATTAAGGTAACGGCTTCCAATGCCGGAGGATCGGATTCAGACCAAGTGAAAGTTACCTACAGTGTTCCAAGAACACCACCGGTGGTGAATATCATTACGCCTAAGAATAATTCTAAGTCAACGGTGAAGACCACGAACTTGAAGGCGACGGTCTTGAACGTAACTTCTAAGTCTGACATTACCGTTAAGGTGAATAATGCCAGCATTCCTTTCAGCTTTAATGCCGGTACGAAAACGGTAACTGCTTCCGTAAACTTGAAGGAGGGTAGAAATACCATCTTCGTAAAGGGTACGAACAGGGATGGAGCGGATCAGGATCAGGTTTCCGTTACTTTTGAGAAGGTCGTTCTTACGCCTAAGCCTACGGTGAAGTTTACTAATCCGTCTTCACCGGGTACAACGGTTAAGGTTGCGGCATACACCGTAAAGGCAGTACTTAAGCATGTTCAGCGTAAAGCGGATATTACCTTTATGATGAATGGTAGACCCGTAAAGAATTTCACTTATAATTCATCTACGGGAGTCCTGACGAGTGCCGTAAATTTGAAGGGAGGTAAAAATACCTTCAATATCACGGGGAAAAATCAAAGCGGTTCTGCTTCGGCAAGTACGAATATTAATTATTCCGCTCCGGCTAAACCTAAAATTACCATTGATAATTACGCACATCAAGTTGCTACCTTAATGAATCCTAATCCTGGGCCAAGTACCATTTATGCTACGGTAAAGAATGTTACGAGTAAGAGGAACATCAAGATATTCGTGAATGGGAAACTCATCACTAATTTTGATTTCAATCCTTCTAACGGAAAACTGGAGTGTAAAGCGCAATTCAATAATCCGGGTACTACCAAAGTGAAAATTGAAGCTGCAACTAGGGCAGGAAAGGCAGAAGTAGAGGATACCGTAAACCTGTAACGTTAGGGACTTGCTTAGTTTAGCTAGGTAAATCCAAAACGGGAAAATAGAAATACGCCCGGAGGGATATCCCTTCGGGCGTATTTCTATTTGATTCATTTGCCTCTGGCTTCAGGGGTAACTAGTGCCAATAATCTTGGTTATCCTCCTCCTCCCTTCTACGTTCCTCCTTGGTTTTATGGAAGGTGTCATCAGGTAGAAAAGGTTGTTCCTCCTCCTTGGGGAACGGTTTATTTCTCTCAAATTCTTGGAGCTCATCAGGTTCAAGGGCGTTTCTGAAATAAAATGCGACTAATAAACCGGAAACGGCTCCGGCAATATGGCTACTCATGCTGATCTTTCCTTCGGCATCCGGAAATAAACCGGCTACCATTCCCGAAAAAAGAAGTATCATGATAAAGGCTAAAATGGCGGATCTAACATTTCGCCGAAAGGCACCACTAAAGAAAATAAAGGAAATCAAACCGTAAACCACGCCTGAAGCCCCTATGTGGTAAACGTATTGTTTCCCGAATACCCAAACTCCGATTCCGGTAAACAGGTAAATAAATATTAAGGATCGATAAGCTACGGATCGGAAAAAGAAGAACAGGGTAAATAAACCCAGCATTAGTGTTCCGGAATTGGCTAATATGTGGGAGTAGCTCTCATTGTCATGAATAAAAGGAGAGGTGAATATTCCCTTGATTCCCGTTAAATTCCTAGGATACACCCCAAGCATGAACCAATCTTGGTTGGTGAGTTTTTGCCACATGTGCATCAACCAAATGACGCCAACCGCAGTAACGGCTACCGTAACACTTTCAAGTGCTCTTCTTTCCTCAGCCTTGTTTGTAAAAAGTGAATTCATGATATCTAGGAATGAATATAATTCCTATGATACCTTTTCGGTTCGATTAGATGCTTTCTTTTTTGAATTTTCTTCCTTGGGGTAGGGGCAATGTCTACATCCATTGGAACAACAATAACCCCGTTCCTTCAAATACTTTTCCGTGAAAACGTAGAGCCCGTTTTCAATATAATAATCCTCGCCTACTATTAATTTCTTCTTAGGCATCCAGAATGTGGGAGGTCGATTTTTGCTTATATGAAAACAAGGCATAAGCCCCGAATAATACTCCGACAAAGAATAAATCACCTAGAATGGTATTTAACAAGAAGGGCAAACCTGCAGTGTAACATGCAATAAGACCCGCCCCCGTTTTTGGGTAGGTGAAACCGGACATCCAAGATCCGAAATTGGATGCTAGGTAAAAAATGAAGGAAGAGCCAAGTGACGCACCAATAAGCGTTGGGACTTTTACCTTTTTCAAAAGACCGATACCTAATAGAACGATAAGCCCAAACCCAAGATAAATCCCAAATGCTCCTTGGGTAAACCAAACAAACCCATCATAATATTCGGCAAATATTATGTTATTTATTGCTAAGTCACTCAGCCATAAAGCCACGAAAGGAACAATAAAAGCCCAAACCTTTCTAGGAAGATATGCAGCTCCTAAAAGACCCATTGCCCCAATAGCCGTTACATTTGGCGGGTGAGGGAAAATACGGGTGCTTGCCGCAAGGATAATCATGGTAATTACCAGGAAAAGGTTCTTTTTGCTTGCCTCGTTCATGACTTCAAATTTTGCGCAAAATACGGGATTTCCAATAAATAATACCAACGGACTTACGCAGCATAAATTAATTTATCCATGTTATAGGTTTGAAACGTCATGAATATACCCGCTTTGATGTCGGTATAACTTAAAACCCGCAAAGATGAAAACGCAAAACCTCCTCTTATTTTTAGGTTTATTCCTAATTAGCCTCATTACATTTTCTTGTTCAAAAAGTATCGATGATTCGGATGTGGTTCCTTCACCCGATTTCTGCTTGGAGCCCCAAGATATAGTTGGTACCTATTCCGAATTGACCTCCGGTGTACTTGACTTAGGCGGTCCCGGTGCGGAATGGGAAATAGATACCTTTCCTTGGAATAAGCAAATCATTATTTCACCGGTATCGGGTACGGAAAATAGATTTACCATCAACGATATTTCAATGGGTGCCAATTATAATGTTTGGGGTGATCATGATGCCCTGGCTTACTTTGACCTAAATTCCGAAACCTTCCATTTTCAAGTAGATTCCCTTGCCTCTTGGTATGAAAGTTCAACTTTTGAATCCCATTACTTTGGCTCCGGTACCGTTTACTGTATCGGAGAGGTTGTGGAAAGAATTGAATTGGAATGGGCAAACAATGCCGGGGATTCAGGGTTTTCCATTCTCAGGCCTGAATAACAAGTCTATTCCTCCACGAAATCCAAGGAGACGGAGTTAATGCAGTAGCGTAAACCCGTAGGTTTGGGACCATCCTCGAAGACGTGCCCCAAGTGTCCTTTACATCTTGCGCAATGGACCTCAACGCGCTTCATTCCGTAGCTGTTGTCCACTTCCTCTTCCACATGGCCTTTTTTGATGAAGTCCCAAAAGCTGGGCCAACCCGTGCCTGATTTGTACTTGGTGTCTGAGGAGAAGAGTGGTAGTTGGCAACCCCGGCATGTATAAACACCTTTGCCTTTATGGTCCCAAAGGTCACCGGTAAAGGCACGCTCGGTTCCGTGTTCCCTAAGGACGTAGTATTCTTCTTCGCTCAATTCCTTTTTCCATTCGGCACTTGATTTGGTAATCAGGCTGAGGTCATGATCACCCAAATCAGTTTGGGACGGTGTATTTTCCTCTACAACGGTAGTGGTGGTGGTAGTCGTTGTGGAATCCCCGGTTTGTGCGTTACAAGCCGCAAGACTCACCAACAATAGAAATGCAAGGAATTGCTTCATGATAATTCGATTTTGTCATTCAATAATGCTCCCGGTAATTGAATTATTACATGAACAATGAATTCTTGTTTGGGTTCAAGGACTACTTGTCGGCACTAGGACGCCCCGAAAAGCTCCTTGAGGTGTTTTGCTTCTTCGGGCTTCATTCTTTTGCTTAGGATAAGACGAACTTCCCTTCTCCTTAAGGCGGATTCGAACTGCTGCTGCTCATCAGCGGAAAGGGGTAAAACGGGTGGTATTTTTACGGGTCGTTTAGAGGCTTCATCAACCGCAACGAAAGTGAAATACGCGGAGTTACAAAGCCTGTTGTTCTTTCCCTTTATATCTGCCGAAAAAACCTCCACGTATACTTCTACGGAAGAATTAAAGGCGCGCGTTACTACCGTTTCAATCGTAATAACATCACCTAAGTGAATGGGTTTTTGAAAAGAGACATGATCCACGGAGGCCGTAACCACGTGCCTTTCGCAGTGCTTTCCCGCGCAAATGCCGGCGGCTATGTCCATCCAACGCATCAAATTCCCACCCATTAAGTTACCTAAAGGATTGGTATCATTGGGCATAATCATTTCCGTCATGATGGTTCTAGAATCCGCTACCTTTTTCGCCTCCATATT
>JAHDDF010000152.1:0-1370 GCA_020629475.1 Saprospiraceae bacterium | reverse complement strand
CAATGAACAAGGAAATCCTAAAATTAGCCATTCCCAATATCCTAAGTAATGTATCCGTTCCGCTTATCGGCTCGGTGGATACCTCCTTGATGGGCTTCGAGGATCAGGACGCTTACCTAGCCGCCATCGGTTCCGGGGGAATGATTTTTAATTTCCTGTATTGGGGTTTCGGTTTCCTTAGGATGGGAACTACCGGTATGACCGCCCAGGCTTTCGGTAGGAAGGATCAAAGGGAAAAACTAGGAATATTCCTGAGGGGAATGGTAGTAGCCTTTGCGGTTGCTCTTATTTTTTTGGTCTTTCAAGTGCCGCTAGAAAATATAGGAATGTACTTGGTAGGGGCTGATGCGGATACCGCGCCGATTATCTCCCGTTATTTTGATATTCGAATATTAGCGGCACCTGCCGTTTTTGGTTTAATGGTATTATTCGGATGGTATTTTGGGATGCAGAATGCCGTTTTTCCGCTTATCCTTACCTTAATAATAAACTTCTCGAATATCGGAATAAGCTGGTATTTGGTGAAGGAGCGGGGTATGGATATCGAGGGTGTAGCATGGGGCACCGTTATCGCCCAATATCTAGGTTTTATTTCCGGCTTAATTCTTTTTCAATTCAAATATAAAGGTATTTGGCTGCAAGAAAATAAGGTGTCCCTTTTACGATGGAATGCCATGAAATCCTTCTTTACCATTAACCGGGATATTTTCTTAAGGACGATTTGTTTAATTGTTGCCTTCGGATTTTTCTATAACCGTTCCGCCGCTTTTGGTGTAGCTATTTTAGGTATCAATAACGTATTACAACAACTCGTTTCTTGGATGTCTTACGGTATTGATGGTTTCGCTTATGCTTCCGAAAGTTTGGTCGGAAAATACCTAGGGGCAGGGGATAAGGCTTCCTTGAAAAAATCCATTAAACTTTCCTTTATTTGGGGTGCCGTTTTTGCGATATTATACTCCTTGGTATACTTCTTTTTCGGAAATGAAATTATCACATTATTTACGGATAAGGAGAACATTATTGCCCTAGGGGAAACCTATATCATCTGGCTTGCTATTTTTCCGATTTTAAGTTTTGCCTCCTACATTTGGGATGGTATTTTTATCGGCTATACCGCTTCGCGTTCCATGCGGGATACCATGTTTTTATCCATGCTTGCTTTCTTGCTTTCCTACGCTTGTTTATCCCAATTCGGGAACCACGGTTTATGGGCGGCACTTTGCGTTTATGTGGTAGCAAGAGCCATTTTACAATGGATATGGTTTTATTGGAATGAAGAATTAACAATTAGCAATTAACAATGATTCAATTACGAATTATCAATTTTAACTTGTGGTTATATTCGTAATTCGTAATTGATCAAAAAA
>JAHDDF010000682.1 GCA_020629475.1 Saprospiraceae bacterium | reverse complement strand
AATCATGCGAAAATAAAGTGACTCCGGATATACTGTCACATGATTTCCTATTTTTTCTTGTGATTTTTTGTCCGAATAAATAGCTTGGGTCGGATTAAAACTGCACCCAATGTTTTTCAAGTCTCACCTGTACCTTATCCTAGTGGGGATATTTTTATTGTTCAATTTTCCGGAATCGGGAACCCATTATCCCAACGAGTTTTCCAAGGAGGAATTCATCCAAGATTTAATCAAGGATTCGGAATTCGGTTTTCACAATTTTATCGAAAAATACGACAAGGAATCCTCCACTTATTTCGAGAAAATTTCCGAACTGGACAATTTTGGTTACGATGATGGAGTAAGTCCTAAGGAATATTACCTCAGCCTTTCCATAACCACAAATCAACAAGCGGAATACGCAAAAATTCTGGAACGAATCTGTAAGGATTGGGAGAAGTCAGGCATTGATTCCGGACCTAATCCCCACACCATTTATACCCAAAAAGCAGGGGATGGTGATGAGTTACAATTTTATTTATACGAAGGATTTCGTACCGAACTGGCTATAGGTAGAAAGTGCCCGAAATGTACGTATCCCATCGCTTCCCGTTGGATTGGGAAAAACCGACTTTTTCACAAAAAGGGTAAGGAGGATTTTATTGCCATTCTCAAATCTGCCGAAAACGGTTTTGCGGATATGATTATTCCTTCCTCCTTGAAAGATGACGTGTATCAGGTGAAATCCCGTTACCTCAATCCTACGGACTTAGGGCAAACTTTCCTGACCGTAAGAAAAGGAAAGGAGGAAAGGGTGCTGGTAATGCAGCCGGCTGCTGAATACGGTGCCTCTAATTTTGCCATGAATTTATTGGAGCATTGGGATTACGAGTATATCACCATGATAACCGGTAACGGATGGGAGAAAAATTCAAGTGAAGCCTATTACACGGTGCAAAAGAAGTTGGACAATGGCAAGTATATCGCCGTAAGGAGGAGAATCGGGAATGATAATAACGATTACTTGGAAATCGTTTCCAGTAACCTTGAGCCTTTGCCTACCCAAGATGTTGAAGCGAATGAAGCTACCGCTAAAGTGGAAACTTACCTAGGCTGTCAGTCGGGGAATTGTAGCAATGGATTCGGGAAAATGAATTTTCTTCCTTCAATCTATAAAGGTGAGGTAGTAGAAACTTATGAAGGACGTTTTAAAAACGGGAAATTCCACGGTCTGGGAAAAATAACCCATTTCGGATTTTCTAGCGCTTTGGGACAAGGGATAACAAATGATGCCGGAAAAGAAAAATTACCATATACCATCGGTCGTTTTTCTGATGGGGAGTTAATAAAAACACATGTACATATCCGTCCTTACAGCAGCACGGATAGTAAGTACCAATACTACGTGGATTCCTTTAATGGAACGTACATCAAAAAGGAAAAAATGGATTTGTGTTCCGAAGCAAAGGACGGAATCGCATTTTACGCTTTACCGATGTTTCAGGAACAGAAAGGTGAAATGAAAGAGTTGTTCGAGACATTAATTTACGATGTTTTTGACTCAGGCAAAAAATTCAATATTACGGTTCCTTTTTCCACGGATTACG
>JAHDDF010000681.1 GCA_020629475.1 Saprospiraceae bacterium | reverse complement strand
ACGACTTCTCGATCATTTGAAATGGCGTTTAGTGAGTCCATTACTACTGAAATTGGTTTTGAAATCAATGGAATCGGAAATACTTTTTCAGGGGGAATTACCTTAGAGCAAAACATATCGGAATCTACAAGTACAACTACGGCTACTTCAACGGCGTTTGAATACCATCTTGAAGATGGAAACGTAGGTGATTTCTTTAATGTTGAAGTCTACAATCCGGGAGACGGAAACGGGCATATGTTTAAAACCATTGGAGGAAAATCCTCTTGCCCTTGGGAACCGGGTGAAACCATGAAATATTTTGACCCCGGTACTATGCCTTTGACTGGAAGCTTGGATACTTTCATCTATGTTTCTACTCAAAATGCGGTAGAGCCTATCCTGTCTCCTCCTACATTGCAAAGGGAAAAACCGACCATCTCCGCCAATCCTGTGGAACTATTCAACATTCCTGCGGACGATGCGGCTACCTTCTCCCTTACGCTTGGAAATGAGTCGGAATCAGAGGACCAAATGGTATACACCGTAGCTGTTGACCAAAACTCCAATCCTTTCGGAGCGGAGGTAGTACTTGACGGCGAGCCTGAAATTAGTGTCATCATTCTGCCGAATAGTACGGTCAATAAGACTTTGACGGTAAGCCGCGGAAACGTAGCTTTCGAGCATGATAGCTTAAGGATTTTAATTTTCTCCCAATGCCAGTTCTACGGAGGTACGGATAACACCGTGGATATCGTTGATACGGCATACGTTTCCGTACACTTCGTACCGGATTGTACCGAGCCCGAGTTGATTGCGCCACAAGACCAATGGGTTTTGAATAATAGCTACGAGGACACGCTTTCCGTAGTGGTGGGCGGTTATAACTACAATTATCCCGGTTTTGAGCAAGTAAAAGTTCAATTCCAAGACGCTTCAAGCCCTAACTGGACTTCCTTGGAAACCTTCTACAAGGACACTTCCGGTCTAGGAGCCAACGCAAGGTTAATTCCGAATAATCAAACCTATTTCAACTATGATTTCGACATGGCGGATTTGCCGGATGGTGATTATAACCTTCGCGTTGTTTCCGGTTGTTTCTATGACAATACACCGGAAGTCAACAAGGAAGGCTCTATCGCCCATGGTCTTGCGGATAGGGTAAATCCGGCACCTTTCGGTACGCCTTCCCCTGCTGATGGTGTCCTATCTCCCAATGATGATATCGAAATCCAATTCAATGAACCCATTAATGCGGGTATCCTGAACGCGGTAGATAATTTTGATATCCGTGGTATCGTAAACGGAACGGAATTGATCCGCAATGCTTCCTTGTTTTTTGACGGAAACGGGGATTACGTTGAGCTTGCTCCCGGATTGAATCTTACCACACACAGTTTGACCGTTGAATTTTGGGCAAAGCGTTCTTCTACGGGAGAGCAAGTTATTTTCTCCCAAGGTACCGATCCCGCTCAAACCTTTTTAATAGGGTTTGATGCCAATGATTACTTCATGTTTTCCGTCGGTGGCACCATCATAACGGCGGATGCGCCTATGGTGGACTTGTCCCAATGGCACCACTATGCCGTTTCCTTCGATTATGAAAACGATGA
>JAHDDF010000680.1 GCA_020629475.1 Saprospiraceae bacterium | reverse complement strand
GGAAGGTAGAAAGGGATATTGCTCATGCTTTCCATTCCCCCTGCCACGGCTATTTCATTGACGCCAAGCATAACGGACTGGGCGGCAAACATAACGGATTTCATTCCGGAGGAACAAACCTTATTTACGGTGGTACAAGGAACGTTTACCCCGATTCCTGCCCCGAGGGCAGCTTGGCGAGCGGGAGCCTGCCCCAAATTGGCGGAGCAAACGTTACCCATGAATACTTCTTGGATTTCCTTGGCGTCAACGCCTGCTTTTTCAAGGGCACCCTTGATAGCGGTTGAACCGAGGGAGGTGGCTGAGATACCGGCGAACATCCCACCAAAACTTCCGATAGGGGTACGCACGGCTGAAACTATATAGGCTTTTTTCATTCCGATAATGATTTTATTTGGTAAATCGGCTGCAAAAATAGTATTAATACGGATATGAACGTATCGAAAAAAATACATTGAAATTTATAACCCCACGCAACCAATGAAGGTTGGCTTGGACTAGGATAATTGTACGTCTAAAATTTTTCCTACCTAATTTTTCCGGAATGCTTGGTGATATGACCGGGAATCCTATCTTTGCGCCCGCTTAATCTCCGACCGATGTTGGTAGACACACACGCACACTTGTACGCAAATGCTTTTGACGAGGATCGAAATGAGATGCTCCAAAGAACATTTGATGCCGGTGTTGAAAAAATCTACCTTCCCAATGTTGATTTGGAATCGGTGGAGGGAATGTTCGCCCTAGAACGGGATTATCCCGGCAAATGCTTTGCCATGATGGGTCTCCATCCATGTTCCGTAGGGGCTGACTATAAGGAAGTGCTTGAAAAAATTCGGGCTTTCCTTGATGCTAGGCAATTTTGTGCTATCGGTGAGATAGGAATTGACCTTTATTGGGACAAAACCTACTTCAAGGAGCAACAAGATGCCTTCCTTACGCAAATCCGCTGGGCAAAAGAGTTCGCGAGACCCATAGTCATCCATGCAAGGGATAGCATGGATGAGATACTTGAAATCGTGGTACCGGAACAAGACGGGACTTTAAAGGGGATTTTCCACTGTTATTCCGGGAATGAGGCACAAACTCGCCAAATTCTCGATATGGGAGGATTCCTGTTCGGGATAGGGGGAACCGTAACCTTCAAGAATTCCGGAAAAACTTTAAGATCCGTCTTGGACATGATTGGACTTGATAATATGGTATTGGAAACGGATGCTCCATACCTGACTCCGGTTCCCTTCAGAGGAAAAAGAAATGAAAGTTCCTACATTCCTTTGGTGGCTGAACGCTTGTCGGAGGAATTGGGTGTATCATTGGAGGAAATTGCGGAAATTACGGGTCGTAATTCTTGTGACATGTTTTCTCCATATTTCTAAAGACGCCTTAAATATGTAAGGCATATCAAGGAAATCTTAATTTTTATTAATAAGCGGCGGTAATATTTTTGGATAATCAAATTTAATTTTCAATTTTTGCCACCGCACGATTACTTAAAGAAGTAATAACTGTTCAGGAGAGGTGCCGGAGTGGCTGAACGGGCTACCCTGGAAAGGTAGTGTACTCGCAAGGGTACCGAGGGTTCGAATCCC
>JAHDDF010000679.1 GCA_020629475.1 Saprospiraceae bacterium | reverse complement strand
CTTCAAACTATACCAATAGAAGCCCCTACCCCATTATCCATATCTTACGGGAAAATTCCTTGGAATCCGCCTTACAATCCTTCCCCAACCCGGAGGAAATCCCGGAACGGAACATAAAAAAAGCCCAAGAAAAAGGAGTAAACTTCTTCTTGGGCTTTCTAGAGGACGTTAGACGTTAGACGTTAGAAAATTAATTCTTATTTCAATACAATACAAAAAAATCAAAATTGATTCATTCGTAATTTGTAATTGATTCATTCGTAATTTGTAATTGATTCATTCGTAATTCGTAATTGATCAATTCGTCATTCGTCATTCGTCATTCGTCATTCGTCATTCGTCATTAAAAATAAAAACTATCTCCCAAACGAATCATAATAGCGGTCAGCGTGTTCCTCATAACGCTTTAAAAGATCAATATTCTTTTTCTCAAGGTCCGTTAAATCTTTGCGAACATCTACCGAATGAGGGATATACCAATCCACGTAACGATCAAATAAGTAACGCATTTTACGATTCTTAAAGGAATAACCGTGTCTTGCATAAATGGCATTTCGGATAACCTCCAAATCTCCTTTATGCATATTTTCGACATCCTCTTTTTTCAAGGCTACCGTAGAAGCATTGAATTTTGAAACCTCCTCGGTCAAAAATTCCCCTTCATTCGTACTTTCATTGTAAGTACCGTATAAATCCGTCCAAGCCAAATCCTCGATTTGGTTATCCGCCTTATATTCAAATAAGGCAGGCTCCAGTTTGTACTCCCTTTGCCAAACCGCTAGTTTTTTATCATTGGCGGTCCAGGTTCCTTCCATCACCATATCCTCGTAACCGGCATTAAGGGTGAAGTTAAAAGTACCGTCGTATTTATCGTCTCCCGGTTCCTTTACCGTAAATACGTAATCCGTTTTTACTTGCTCCCAAGTTCCTTCAAAAGGACGATAATTTCCTGCCACGACACTGCGTCCCTTTACTGACTTATCCATATCCATTTTATCAATAATAATATTGATTTTATTGGACCAACTCGGATTTTTCCCTTCGTGGAATTCCTTAGCTTCAAACATTCCCACGTAGGAACCTTCCAAATCGGAAATACCACGCTCAACAGGCATTAGACCATCCTCATCCCCTTCGTCCTCTCCGGATTCAGGTGTTTCAGTAGGAGGAGCTACGTTTACGTTGGTTTCTGTTTCTACTTCGGTATCCGGCGTTGGATCCGGTGCAGGCTCCGTCGGCCCGCAAGAGAACAGGAATAAGCAAAAGATGAATAAGTAGGATAAGTTTTTCATTTCTTTTTTGATATTAGACATGAATCATTTAATGAATTCGTTCTTCCAAAATAATGAATTGGTTTCTCCTCACAAAATTCAAGAATTGAATTGACAAAAAGATATCCCAATTCGTCATTCGTCTCCCGATGGCTATCGGGATCATTTGTCATCTGACCTCGTCATTCTAAAATAAACCTCAACAATGATCAAGTTCACCAACCACCCTATCCAAGCAACAATCCGGTACACGTCCATGGGTTTCGGCATGAAGAGGAATACGATAATATACTTCCAAGCACGGAGGGTAATAGCACTCAA
>JAHDDF010000678.1 GCA_020629475.1 Saprospiraceae bacterium | reverse complement strand
GCCACTACCGCTGAACGGTCACCAATCATGTATTCACCTTCCTGTTCATAGGTATATCCTACAACGATAACCACCTGCTCAGCTTCGGAAGCAAGGGTTTTGGCTTCGTTAAGATCACTGCCGTCGGAATAGGTGAGACCTGTATTTGCCATTTTTTCCCAATCAAGGAAGCCCATCAACGGGGTTACCACAAATTTGGAAGGGCAGTCACTACTTCCATGATCGCCGGTATTCGGTAAATCCGCTAAACGACCGATAAGCGCAAGGCTTTGTCTAGGAGTAAATGGAAGGACATCCTCGTTTTTAATAAGGACCATGCTCTCTTCCGCCGCTTCCAAAGCTATTTTCTTATGCTCGGAATTGGCAATCATTTCCTTGGTGAAATCCTTGGATTCATCCTTGAGGGCGTAGGGCAAACGGGTTTTCAAGGAGCGCTTCACGATTTTATCCAAGTCCGCCTCCTTAATTTCACCGGTCTTGATTCCCTTCTTTATTTTCTTGTAAGCGTATACGTTTTGCCAAGGCATTTCCACGTCCATACCCGCCTTAACGGAGGCTATACCATCATAAGTCCCATTGATCCAATCCGAGGAAACGAAGCCCTCAAATCCCCATTCATCCCTAAGGATATCCGTAAGTAAATATTTGTTATGCCCGCAGAAATCCCCGTTTACGCTGTTGTAGGCACTCATTAAGGAAGCGGGTTTTCCCTCTTGGATGGTTTTTTTGAAGTGGGGCAGGTATACTTCACGCAAGGCGCGTTCCTCCACTTTTACGTCAACAATCCACCTGGAATTCTCTAAGCTGTTGACGGCAAAATGCTTGGGGCAAGCCATCACGTTTTCCGCTTCGATTGCTTGTACCGCCGCCAAGCCGAATTCCCCGAGCAACCAAGGATCTTCCCCGTAGGTTTCTTGCGCTCTTCCCCAAGCGGGGTGCCGTAACAGATTGATGCAAGGAGTAGCCGCATAATTCGCACCATTGCATTTTATTTCCCTTGCAATGACCGTATTGATTCTTCGTTCCAATTCCGGGTTCCAAGAAGCGCCCCTTGCCATTGCCACAGGGAAGACCGTGACGCCTTTGACGTCATTATCTACTACCCGTGCGCCCCTTGGACCATCGGATAGAACCCAAGGGGGAATACCTAGGCGTTTGTTTCTACCCACATAGACATGGGGGAATCTTCCCGCCCTGACGAAATTCGCGTATAATTTTGCCATTGCGGGAACCTTGCGCTCCCCGTACATTTGGTCAATTTTCTCCTTGAGACTCATGTCTTCTACCCACTCGCAAACCAAGGAGTCAATGTCTTCCTCTGATTTTAATTTTTCCGAAATTTCAGGGGAAAGATGTAGTGGATAGTGAGTATAGAATAATCCTCTGAAATATAGAATCGCTACGGTAATAAGCACCAAAACGATGAGCACCAATAACCCTAGAAGTATCCATTTCATAACTCTTTTCATATTATCGTTGGGTTAGGATATCTTTTAATAAATCAGAAGGGCGACATGGGCTACCAAAATAAGGAATTAACCCATATCCAATCCTAGGTTCTTTATGATTTCCGGTTTACCGCTAAAATCCATAACCCG
>JAHDDF010000151.1:9435-9999 GCA_020629475.1 Saprospiraceae bacterium | reverse complement strand
TAGGAACGCCTTGTCCTACTCAGGGAAGTGCTTGTAACGATAATGATCCGACTACTTTCAACGATGTAGCTGATGGCGAATGCGGCTGTGCAGGAACACCATGTCCTGCTGTTGGTACCTCTTGCGATGACGGATTAGCTTCTACCTTCAATGACCAACAAGATGGCGAATGTAATTGTGTAGGAACACCTTGTCCTACTGCAGGTACTTCTTGTGATGACGGTGATGCCGGAACCTACAATGACGTAGAAGATGGCGAATGTGGTTGTGCGGGTATACCTTGTGGTCAGGTTGGTGAAGCTTGTGATGATAATGATCCAACCACCTTCAATGATATACAAGATGGTGAGTGTGGCTGTGCAGGTACACCATGTCCTACCGCGGGTACTTCTTGTAATGATAATGATCCTACCACCTTCGATGACCAACAAGACGGTGAGTGTAACTGTGTAGGAACCCCATGTCCTACTCAAGGTAACGCTTGTAACGATAATGATCCTACCACCTTCAATGATATAGCCGATGGTGAATGCGGTTGCGCGGGAACACCCTGTCCAGAAGCGG
>JAHDDF010000151.1:0-9335 GCA_020629475.1 Saprospiraceae bacterium | reverse complement strand
GTGATGATAATGATTCTACCACCTTCGACGATCAACAAGACGGTGAGTGTAATTGCGTAGGAACCCCATGCCCTGAACAAGGCTCTTCTTGTGATGATAATGATCCGACTACCGAAAATGATATAGCCGATGGTGAATGCGGTTGCGCGGGAACACCCTGTCCAGAAGCGGGTACTTCTTGTGATGATGGTCTTGCTTCGACCTTTAATGATGTTCAAGACGGTGAATGTAACTGTGCGGGAACACCATGTCCTACTGCGGGAACAACCTGTGATGATAATGATTCTACCACCTTCGACGATCAACAAGACGGTGAGTGTAATTGTGTGGGAACCCCATGTCCTGAGCAAGGTTCTTCTTGTGATGATAACGATGCGACGACTTTCAACGACGTAGCTGATGGTGAATGTGGTTGTTCAGGCACACCATGTCCTGCGGCCGGAACCTCTTGTGATGACGGCTTAGCTTCAACTTTTGATGATGTCCAAGACGGTGAGTGTAATTGTGTTGGTACACCATGTCCAGCGGCAGGAACCACCTGTAATGACAACGATGCGACGACCTTCAACGATGTAGCTGATGGCGAGTGTGGCTGTACGGGAACCCCATGCCCTGAACAAGGCTCTTCTTGTGATGATAATGATCCGACTACGGAAAATGATATAGCTGACGGTGAATGCGGCTGTGCGGGAACACCATGCCCTGAAGCAGGTACTGCCTGTGATGATGGTCTTGCTTCCACCTTCGATGATGTGGCTGACGGCGAGTGTGGCTGTGCAGGAACACCATGTCCTGAGCAAGGTACTTCTTGTGATGACAATGATCCGACTACGGAAAATGATGTAGCTGACGGCGAGTGCGGCTGTGCGGGAACACCATGTCCTGAGCAAGGTTCTTCTTGTAATGATAATGACGCAACTACCTTCAACGATGTAGCTGATGGCGAGTGTGGCTGTACAGGGACACCATGTCCTGCTGCGGGTACTTCTTGTGATGATGGTTTAACCTCCACCTTTGACGATGTGCAGGATGGTGAGTGTAATTGCGTAGGAACACCATGTCCTACTGCAGGTACTTCCTGCGATGATGGCGATGCTACTACATTTGATGATGTAGCGGATGGCGAATGCGGTTGCGCGGGATTACCTTGTCCTGCTGCCGGAACATCTTGTAATGACAATGACCCGGCTACTTTCGATGATGTAGCTGACGGAACCTGCGGTTGCGAGGGTACTCCTTGCCCTGCAGCTGGTTTAGCTTGTGATGACAATGACGAGAATACCCTCAACGACCAAACGGATGGTCTTTGCGGATGTGCGGGTGAGCCTATCAATGTTACACCTGAATGTATCCAAGATGGTTTATTGGCGCTTTATACCTTCGAAACAGGTCAAGGTGCAACGGTAGAGGATGTTTCCGGTGTTGCTCCTGCCTTAGATTTGGATATGAGTGGTTCAACCGCTTGGAATAACGGGACGCTTGAGGTATCAGGCAATAGCATTGCGGAATCCCAAGGTGCTGCCTCCAAGATTATTTCCACGGTTAAAGGAAGTAATGCCATTACGATTGAGGCTTGGGTTAGAGCGGGTAACACCTCTCAATCCGGTCCGGCACGTATCGCTACTATTTCCTCGAATACGAGTAATAGAAATATTACCCTAGGACAAGATGGCGGAACTTACGTAGGTAGAATTAGAACTTCAGGTGGAAGTAACAACGGAATGCCTAACCTTTCCGGTGGTTCCGTTAATACTTCCGCTTTACAACATGTAGTATATACATTCGATGCCGCAACGGGTGAGGATAAATTATACGTGGATGGTGCCTTGGTCGGTACTTCCCAGAGAAATGGTGATTTATCCAATTGGAATGATTCCTATAAGATTGCCCTTGCGAATGAACTGACTGAGGATCGTCCTTGGGAGGGAGGTATTTGTAAAGTAGCGATTTACGGAAACGCATTGTCCGCTTCCGTAATCGAGGAAGTATACCAAGCGGGTTGTGATTGTGATATCACGCCTCCGGAACCGACTCCTTTTGATGAGGGTGAATGGTCCTTGGAGTGCGGGGAGTACGAATTGGAAATTATCGGGGCAGGTGCACATAATGCCAATGGTACTACCACCCTTAATATTTCCAATCCTTCCAACGTGGCTTACGTTGTATTGGAAACCGTGAGTAAAGGAGGTTCAATGCCTACCGTAACGTATACTTCCCAAGCACAAGGAACTGTTGTCCAAGCGGGAACTTCCTTTACGGGAGGAACTACCGGTGCATACGGAAACCGTGCGGTAATCGTGGGTAATCCGGGAACTTCAGTGAGTATGACCACAAATGCTTCCAACGTATACTCCTTCATGGCTTACGTTTACCGTAATGCTACAGGGACGGGTACGGCAGAAGCAGGAAAATACTTAAATAGAAACGTATATCAGGAAACTGCGTCCTTCAACCTTGACGTTCCCGGTGCGGGACAGGGAACAAGGGACGTAACCCTTCGTATTCCGGTTACTGAAATGTCCGATGATTCAAGAATTGCGGTATTTACGGCTTCCTTGGGTGGACAAACGGTAAGTGAAACCATCAATACATTCGATCCCGCGTTAGGCTCCTCCTTGACTTTTGTTGAGCTACGCTTTGAAAATGTTCCGGGAAGTGCGGCACAGGCTAACCTTACCGTGGATTCCCCGAATTCCGGTGGAGATTCATTCGTGCTAGGTTCCGTAAGCATTACTTCCGAAAGAGCTTGTACAAATTGTGATACTACCGCTGATTGCGATGACGGTAATCCTTGTACTGAAGATGCCTGTGATAATGGTTATTGTTACAATATCGAACTTCCTGATACGGATGGAGACGGTGCTTGTGATGCCACTGACGGTTGCCCGGAAGATCCGAATAAAACCGAGCCCGGTATTTGCGGATGTGGTACACCTGACGATGCCAACTTGAACGGTACAGCTGATTGCCAGGAAGAATACTATTGTACCACGGGTGCCATTGCTTTATATGAGTTTAATGAAGGCTCGGGCGCAACCATTAATGATGTATCCGGTGTAGCTCCTGCTATCGATTTGACCATTGATAACCCGAACGGTGTTGCTTGGTTGAACGATGGAACGGGTGCATACTTTACGGGAACAAATATCGCGGATAGCGATAATGCCGGGACTAAGATTATCGATGCCGCTAAAGCAAGCAATGCAATTACTGTTGAAGCTTGGGTAATGGCTGCGGATAATGTTCAAGAAGGACCGGCAAGAATCTTTACGATTTCCTCTAATACCACCAATCGTAATATAACCGTTGGGCAAGAGGCAGGTACCTATGCAGGTCGTATCCGTACAACAGGAGGTACCAATAACGGAACACCTAGTTTATTGGGCGGAACGGTTAACCCGAATACGCTTCAACACCTGGTTTACAGCTTTGACGCTTCTACCGGTGAAGATAAATTATTCGTAGATGGTGTCTTGGTTCAAACAGGTTCAAGAAACGGTGATTTAGGGAATTGGAATGACGGTTATAAAGTAGCTCTTGCCAATGAATTCTCCATGGATCGTTCTTGGGAAGGAAAATATTGTAGAGTTGCCGTTTACGATCGTGCTCTTGATTCCGATGAAGTAGAGAATAACTTCGAGGCAGGCTGTAACTGTGATGAAGAACCAAGCGATTGCGCTCCCGCAGGTACTCCTTGTGATGATGGTAATTCACTTACCGAAGGGGATTCCGAGGATGGTGATTGTAATTGTGCCGGATTCGAGGTGCCTGAGTGCGCGGGTGTTCCAGGGGCATTGTTCCATGAGACCTTTAATAATATTTCAGGAAACGATTTAGGTGGTTTGTTAGAAGCTAACAATTACCCCAATTCCCCGGATGATTACGGTCTTTTGACCTCTTTCTACTTCGATGGTTCCGCGGATAATTACGGTTCCAGGGTAAGAGGGTACATCTTCGTTACTGAATCCGGTAACTATGAGTTCAATGTAACGGGTGATGATGATGTACGGTTGTTCCTAAGTTCGGATTCAAATCCGGGCAATATGGAATTGGTTGCTGAAATCAACGGTTGGACGCATATCGACGAACACGACAAGTACGCTTCTCAAACTTCCGCAAGTGTATACTTGGAGCGTGGTGGCTTCTACTACGTAGAGTTGTTACACAAGGAAGGTGGCGGTGGAGATCACTTCGCGGTACACTGGAGAACCAACGGAACCGGTGCTTGGGCGGTAATCGGTGAGGATAACATCTATCCTTTCGAGTGCTACGATATCTGTCCTGCTGAAGGAACACCATGTGATGATGGTGATCCGTTTACCTCGGATGACCAATATGATGCGGATTGTAATTGCGTAGGTACACCGGATATAACTTCTTGCCCGATTGGCGAAGCCGGTAGTATTACCTTCACCCAAAATAATCGCAATCATTGGGAAACGATAACTTTAACCCGTTCATACAACGAGCCAGTGGTGGTCGCGAAGTTCGCTACCCAAAACGGAAGTGATGAAGCTGTGGTTGCGGTTAGGAACATAACAGGAAACTCCTTCCAACTTCAAATGCGTGAGTATTCCAATCATGATGGATGGCATACACAGGAAACCATTCACTACATCGTAGTTGAGGCGGGAACACATGAACTTCCGAACGGTGTAATTATCCAAGCAGGAAATGAACAATCCGTAAGGGAAAATTGGAGAAGCATTACTTTCCCGACGGCGTTTAACGCTACACCTGTTGTAGTGTCTCAAGTAACCACGGATCCTGATGGTCGTGCTCTAGTAACCCGTCAGAGAAATCTTGGTTCCGCTGGATTCCAATTTAGAATAAGGAGTTCGGAATTGAAATACAGGACCGGTAATGCCCTACAGTCCAATGAGCAGATCGCTTGGATTGCGATGGCGCAAGGAACAGGCGGAAGCGGAACGGATCAGTTATTTGAGGCGGCAGGCTTTGGTAGGGAAGTGAGACATACGTACAGAACCTATAACTTTGTACAAGATTTCTCAACCGCTCCAATCCTTCTTACGGATATGCAAAACCACTTTGGCGGTGATCATTCTTCCGCTAGGGTAAGAGGCCTGGGAACCGATAATTTCCAAGTAAAAATCCAAGAGGAGAGAACCGCGGATAATGAAGTTAACCATACTAGGGAGCCTATCGGGTTCATTGCCTTCGAGGAAGGAGTAATTTACTCTACTTGTGGTGAGGCTAGACCGGATGAGCTTGCGGATGAAAGCATTGAAATGATGGAAGGGGAAGTGGTATTATACCCGAATCCTGCTATCTATGATATAAATATTAAGCTTACTGCTCCTTCACTCGATTTTGAAAGAACGGACTACGTATACATCTATTCCGAAACCGGACAAAGAATGTATTACGAGGAAATAACGGGATATGCCGAAACCACTCTTAATGTGGATGTAACGGGCTTTGCCCCGGGAATGTATATCCTTACTTATAAGGTTGGAAAGCGCTTCATCAGTAAGCAATTTATCGTTGTTCGAGATTAATATCCGATTCATCTTAGAAACCGAACGGGGCATCCTTGGATGCCCCGTTTTTTTATAGATTTTTCCGGAAATCCTCTAACCATTTTTTTTCTGAGGGGCTTAGACTTTCCTTTCCCCTGTTTTGGATTTTAGCCAAGATTTGATTCAATTTTTCCTCCTTGGATTTTTGGGCTTGTGATTTGGTCTTTTTTCGTTTTAGGGGTTTTATCGTACCGATATTTTCACCCCAGTAATTTTCAACTAAAAGTACTTTCGGATTCCGTATGATAAGAATGAGGAAGAGTAGGGTAGGGACGACCAATATTAGTATGACCCACCAATTTTCAATGACCAAATGTGGTTTTAAAGCCATCGTAATTAAAGCCCCTGTCAATGCTCCGCCCAAGTGGGCATCGTGCCCGATATTTCCCCAAGGACTTTTTATACCCCAAATGGAAACCGCTACGAAAATTAAACCCATTAACCACGCGGGGAATTCCAAAGGAATAAACGCGAAGCCGATGCTACCCGTCGGATCCAAAATAATACCGGAGAAAATTACGCCACTAACCGCGCCTGAAGCGCCTACCGCGGAGTAATCCCCATGATTCCGGTGTACATAAAGGGCAAGAAGACTTCCACCGAGTTTAGAACCGAAATATATTCCCGCTAGAATAAAATACCCGAAAACCCATTCCAAATAGGTGGCGAAGGAAAGCAGGGCAAGCATATTAAAACCGAAATGAAGCCATCCTACGTGAAGGAATCCCGAGGAAAACATCCTACCGTATTCCTTATTCCGGAGAATCGGATCAATCTTAAATTTATACTTTTCGAAGTATTGCCTATCCTGTAATCCCTTGAAGGTGACAAGGAGATTCAGGATGAGAAGGATAATACCGACTACGCTGTTTTCGGTCATGGGAGGGGGAGTTTTAGTGCTAAGGGCTGGTTTGAAATTTAAACAAGCTCATGTAGTTTATCGGGAATTAAGAGTCGTATAAATCAATTTTTAAATCCACTTGATAAGTATGCGGGTTATTATTAATAACCAATTCATGCCGATTGGGATAGAGGAGGTTAAGCCTGCGCCTTACGTTCACCAAACCGATTCCTCCGCTCCGTTTGCCTCTGGTAGCGGGTAAGGTTTCTGGTTTACTGTTCTCCACTATTAGATGAACCTTGTCGGGTTTTACGTCCAAGCGGATATTTACGAAACCGTTGGATATTTGATTGCTCAAACCGTGCTTGAAACTGTTCTCAATAAAAGGGATAAACATCAGGGGCGCGATTTGTTGGTTGGTAACCATCCCGTTTACCTTTAGGTTAATATCGATATCTTTTGCTTGTCTCAATTCCTCCAAATCCAAGTAATTCCGAAGGTAATTCACCTCCTTGATCAACGGAACCGTTTTCTCGTTACATTCATAAAGCATGTAACGCATCATCTCTGATAACTTGATAACGATCTCCGGTGCCTTATCCGATTTTTTAAGGGTAAGGGCATAAAGATTATTTAAGGTATTGAATAAAAAATGAGGATTAATCTGGGAACGGAGGAATTTCAATTCCGATTGCATATTCCGCCTTTCCAATTCCTGCCTTTCCCTTTGTATCCTTGCCCAATCAGATATGATTTTAAAGATGGTGGAAAATCCCGCCACGAGGAAATGGATAATAAATAAATCCGAAAGGGAACCCAATAGTTCCGCCCGGGCATCCGGCATCCCGTAAAATTTGAGATACAGGATCATTGCTTTTAAGGGTGTTATCACCAA
Organism: Saprospiraceae bacterium; assembly: GCA_020629475.1. Lineage (GTDB taxonomy): Bacteria > Bacteroidota > Bacteroidia > Chitinophagales > Saprospiraceae > JAHDCE01. The sequence goes on along the minus strand of JAHDDF010000151.1, from coordinate 2,059 downwards.
GACGGTGAGCACCAGGAAAAACAGGTATTTCGGAAGCTTATTGTCCCAACTGAAGAAGGTGGGGACCAAGTAAAATAAGTTGAAATAAATAATGATGGCATAAAAAACGACATTGATGACCTCGTTCGTAATTACGAAGAGGAAATCATCATTTTCCCTTAGATCGGCAATGAGTAAGGCACCGAAAAATATCGCCCAAAAGAAAAAGTGGTAGGTAAACCTATTAGATAGGATTTTGGTGATATGCCTCCCAATGCCCGATTTGGTTTTCTTGTTCGTCATAAAAATGCTCCGGATTACGCATTGCCAAAATAGACAAAGCCGTCCTTTCTATCGTAAAAATAGGACGTAGACATCAATATCCGGGATAAAGGTTTACTTACCCGCTAAACCGTTGCCGATGAATTTTAGAAATTCCTGCCTTTTGGAACGGGCTACCGGAATTTCGGCGCCATTTTCCATAAATATTCTACCGCCATCACTTTTGGTGTAGCGGGTAATAAATTCCAAATTCACCAAGTAAGAACGATGGGGCTTGAATATCTTGGGATTCTTGATGTTTTCCTCGAATTCGCCAATACGTTTGCTGGCAACGAATTCCTTTCCGTTCGTAAGATGAAAAATAGTGTAGGCACCGTCCGCTTCCATGTAAAGAACTTCCTCCAAGGATATGAAATGCATGCCCTCATTTGTGGAAATGACCAATTTGGAGGCACTGTCCTTCTTTTTTAATGCCTCTTGCATTACATCCAATTGCTCCCGGAATCGTTCGGCGTCAAAATGTTTTTTTGCCTTGGCAACAGCCTCCTTCAATATCTTTATCCTAACAGGTTTGAGGATATATCCCATTGCTGAAATTTGGAAGGCACGTAAAGCGTATTCTTGATAAGCGGTAACGAATATGATTTGAAATTGAGGATTCGGGAAGTGGGTTAACAATTCAAAACCGTTACCGCCCGGCATTTCGATGTCTAAAAAAACAAGATCAGGGTTGTTATCACGTATAAGGTCAACGGTGGCGGCAACATCCCCTGCCTCGGCTACTATCTCAACATCCGGACAATAATCCGTCAAATACCTCCGTAGTACTTTTCTGGAACCGGACTCGTCATCGACGATAATCGTTTTTAACATGTCTTTCGTGTTAATGGGCGTCTAGTTTCGAAGCTCGAAATTACGGCCAATCCAATTCTATTGCAAGGGGCTACTCTTCAGTAAGTTCAAAAGAAAGCAACACCTTGGTTCCCGTATTTTCTTCATTTTCTTTTAAATCAATTACTTGTACCCTGATTTGCTCCTCCCTGTGCTCATTCAATAATTCTATTCTTTTCATAATATTAGAAGTAGAATAGGAGAGGGAGTTATTTAAACTCGATTTTTCCTGTATTCTCCGTACGGCTTCCCTGCCTATTCCGTTGTCCTTAATCTCTACTTCAAGGTTTTTCTCTTTATTTCTCCTGAAATAAATATCCAGGATTTTGTTCCCGTTTTTTTTATGGAGTAAACCGTGTTTAAATACGTTTTCCACAAAAGGTTGAACCAGCATTGGCGGGATTTTTACTTGGGAAATTTCTATTTCAGGATCAATACTTGAATTGATTTGAATATCCGGGAATCTCAGGTTTTCCAGCTCCAGATATATCATCAAGCTGTCCCATTCATTTTCAATACTGATCAATTCCTTATCCGAATGTTTAAGGTACATCCGCGTTAAATCCGCGTACAAACCTAAGTATTCATTTGCTTTTTCCTGATCCAAATCAATGATGAATTGTTGGATGGAATTTAAGGAATTAAATAGGAAATGCGGATTCATTCTGGATCGGAGTGCCGCTAGCCTTTCCGCCCTAATTTCCTCTAGGAATTTTTTCTCTTTTTTTATTCGGTTTATTCTATTTTTAATGAATATCCATGCAATAAATCCTATACAAAAAACAAGAGGGATAATAAACCACCATTGGAAATAAAAAGGCAGCATTATTTTAAAAGAAAGGGAGGCAATGTTCCCCTTATTTTCTTTTTCATCCACACCTCTGATTTGAAATTGATAACTTCCGGG